>JAAVYC010000026.1 GCA_022790905.1 Lachnospiraceae bacterium
CATCATGCTCTTCATATTCATTGTGCTGTGCCATGTGCAAAAGATCCGACATATTCTGACTGATATCTACCGGATAACCGCCGTCAATTTGAATTGTCTCTCCCGCTAATTCTGTTAATTGCTTATAAAATACTTCCGCATGTTCCTTTTCCTGATCTGCTGTAAAGTTAAAAATTCTTTCAACCACATACAACTTTTGCTGTCCTGCCTGCTGTGCCGCAATAGTATAACGGTTTCTCGCCTGGCTCTCTCCTGCAAACGCTTTCATAAGATTTCTCATTGTCTGGCTCTCTTTAAAATCCACTGACATATTGCTACCTTCCTTTTCTTGTGATGAAAGATAGGATATGTAAAAAATTGGATTTTATTCTTAAAAATTCCCAATTATCAAACTTCCTTGCAGACATTCACCCACACTGGGAAATCTGTGTACTTTTCTAGTTCTGGTATAGTAAGCTCTATGGCACTATTGGAGCTTCCGCACGCCGGAAACACCGTCTCAAAACGCTTTAACGATTCATCGAGATAAATCTCCACATTTTCCTTTACAGCAAAGGGGCAGACGCCGCCGACAGCGTGTCCAACCAACTCTTCCGCCTCATCCCTTCCCAACATTTTCGCCTTCGTCGCAAACTGCTTTTTATATTTTGCATTATCTATCTTGCGATCTCCCGCTGTGACAATCATGACCACTTTATCCTCCACATGGAAGGTAATCGACTTCGCGATCCTGCATGGTTCACATCCCAGCGCCTCAGCCGCCAACTCAACAGTCGCACTTGATACATCGAATTCCTGTATCTTGTCTGCAATTCCCTTCTGTGCAAAATATTCTTTTACTCTTTCAATTGACATCTCATACACCTCCTATCGCGTATTTTTCTATTTTATCACAGATTTGAAAATTGACAAAGAACAGGATACTCATTACAATAAATCTGTCGATAAAACGACAGGATTTCACAAAAACATGTTTACGAGGAGGAATTTCATGCCATCCAACCGCAAAACCTGGTTTCAAAAGGGATTAAAAGACGGTGTTCCAATCGCGCTCGGCTATTTCGCCGTATCATTTACGCTTGGAATCACCGCTAAAACTGCTGGTCTCACTGCTCTGCAGGCAATGCTTGCCAGCCTGACTTTGAATGCTTCCGCCGGAGAATTTGCCGGATTTACTCTTATCGCCGCAGGTGCCAGTTATCTCGAAGTTGCCATTATGGAATTTGTTGCAAACGCCCGGTATCTCTTGATGTCCTGCGCTCTTAGCCAAAAGCTGTCGCCAGACACCCCTCTGTGGCAAAGACTCTTAATCGGCTATGATGTGACCGATGAGATATTCGGGATTTCTATCTCTGTTCCGGGGCGTCTTCATCCTTACTATACATTTGGTGCCATTGCCATTGCCGTTCCTGGATGGTCCATCGGCACCTATCTCGGCGTTGTGATGGGAAATATTTTGCCAGCCAATGTCGTCAGCGCTTTAAGTGTTGGGCTTTATGGTATGTTTATTGCAATTATCATCCCACCTGCGAGAAAAAGTAAAATTGTAGCGGGAGTGGTTGCTATTTCCATGGCTGCTAGCTTTCTCTTCACAAAACTTCCGGCCATCTCTGACATCAGTTCCGGAGTCCGGACAATTATTTTGACCATACTGATTTCAGCGGCTGCAGCCTTTTTATTTCCGATCAAAGAGGAGGATCCAGATCATGCAGCATAACGTCTATCTCTATATTTTGGTTATGGCAGTTGTCACTTATCTCATCCGTGTCCTTCCACTGACCTTAATCCGAAAAGAAATCAAAAGCCGGTTTATCCGTTCTTTCCTATATTATGTGCCTTATGTGACACTCGCCGTCATGACTTTTCCAGCTATTTTAGAGGCCACTGGAAACACGCTCTCAGCTCTCGCCGCCTTTCTCATTGCAATTTTGATCGCTTGGTTTGGCGGAAGTCTATTTCAAGTAGCTGTTATTGCCTGCGCTGTTGTTTTTGTACTGGAATTATTTCTCTAGATTTTATTCGTTTTACTTCTGTCTCTCCCTTATGAGGATTGACAATACGATCACAGCAATTCCTACCGCAAACATCCTGCCTGCAAAATCGTATTTCCCTTCCATCATCTGAAAAAGCGCCAATCCTCCAAAATATTTTCTGCCCCCGATATTGGCCACATAATAAATCACTGCTATCATGTAGCCGATCACGACTTGATTCGTAATTGCTGAAACTGCAAATCCAATGGCGCCCAGCAAAAACAACTCACTGATTCCGCAAATCCACATTTTATCCCACAAAAAGGCACTGTCATTGATCTCAAGCGCCAGAGAAAACGCCGTATAGACAAACGCTACGAGAACAGATGAAAGCAACAGACGAACCAGATAAATCTGCCACATCGGCGTTGCCTTAGACTTTTCTAACTGCCAGATTTCCACATTTTGTTCCGGCATAAGAAGCGGTGTCATTAAAAAAATTCCTGCCAGGCTCACATACATCTCTAAAATTTTTGCGGACTGCATTAGTTCTAGATTCCGAAAGCTCACAAAACACACCGACAGCAGACAAAAGAGCAGTGTCACAGCGAGATGAGGAAGATACTGACCTTTGAAATAACTAATGCCTATTTTTGAATATTTTTGCATACAAGCTTTCCCCCTCTTTTCTCTTCTTCTCATAGATGACAACACAAAATGCGATTAATAAGACCGCAATCACCGTATAAATACTGCGGTTCCAATATAGGTCCTGTCTCTGCGCGAGATAATCTTGAGTCGCACCTATCGTATTCCATCTAAGCGCCAATCTCATTCCAAAGTGCCCCGCCAAACTCACAGTTGTAAATTCTTCCGCCAACATCCAAAAGATCTGTATAAATACCACAAAAATTTTATCTGTCATTTCTGTAATTAAAAATGCAAGCGACATGACAACCATAATTTCTGGCAGCAACCAGACAATTGGATACGTCAAAAATGCAAAATAATCTGGCTGAAACCCAAGTGTATGCGCATAATAGCAATATGGGAGTTGTAAAATAAAACCGATCAAAACTACTGGGAGGAATGCCATAAATACATTCGCCAGATACCTGCTCAGAATAATTTTGGCAGAAGATACTGATTTAGCATGTATCACCTGCATAGCAACAGCTCTTTGATCTCTAAGACACCTCGTCACACCCAAAAACATCGGTAAAAATGCTAACATAATTCCCGCATAGTCACAAAAAAGTCTCATATAGGCTCCGGTAACGCGATCATGTTTACGCATCGTCTCATATTCTTTCAGGGCTTCCTCGTAACTCATCGGAACTGTTGCACCAGATTCATAACTCTCTTTTTCATAATAAGAACCTTTTCCGATGATCTTTGTCACTCTCTCCATATTTTTCTGAAAATCTGCATAGGTCAGATCTTCTCTCGGCTTCACCTGATAGTTCTCACTCGCCATTATGGAAGAACTCATATCTGTCATATCAAATTGTTCATAATATTTTTCCTGCTCTTCTAAAATACGATCCCACGACTTCCCCGTACAGCTCTCTATTATCTTTTTCATTGTCGCTAACTCGTCTTTTGTCGGCGCCACTCCTTTATAAAAGCCATAAGGGTATGTTGAAAAAGATTCTCTCCCTATCTCCTCCGTTAGGCTTGCCAGTGTGTGACCCATAATCACATTCTTATCATGGGTCTCCTTCATGCCGTAATGTTCCTGGTTTGGTTTCGGTCCCTCTATCTCCTCAATCCAGTCTGGATTTTTTAACTGTGTACTCAGAAAAAGTGCCAGAACCAAAATATAAAAATAATAGACCAGACTCTTTAAAATCTGCTTGCATTCCTTGCCAAACAATGCTCCAAACATCTTCTTACACCTCCCCGTACTCTTTGTACTTCATAAGATACATATAGGCATCTTCCACATCGGGAGGGCAAAGCTGTGCCTGTTCCATCGGCTGCATCTGTGATATGATTTTGATTCTCGTAATATTTCCGGTCGTAAGAATTCCCGTTACCAAAAACTTCTTTTGAACCTTGGAGACTTCCATGGTGGAGATTTCCGCCGTATATACTTTTCCTTCTACCATCTGTAAAAGTTCGTTGATCGTTCCTCTAAATAAAATCTTTCCTTCATTTAAAACGGCAATTTCTTCACAAGTCGCCTCAATATCTCCTACAATATGAGTGGATAAAATAACAATCCTCTCTTTTGCGATCTCACAGAGCAGATTGCGAAAACGTACCCTTTCCTCCGGATCCAGCCCTGCAGTTGGTTCATCCACCACGACAACTTTCGGATTGTGTATCAGTGCCTGTGCAATTCCAAGGCGCCGTCTCATTCCGCCCGACATCGCTTTCACTTTCGTCTTCTGCTGTTCTTTTAAATTGACCTTTTCCAACATCTTAGGCACCTTTTCCCTGCGCTCTCTTTTTCCCATTCCAGACAAAACCGCAAGATAGTCCAAAGCTTCATAAGCTGACATATTTCCATACATAGAAAAATCCTGCGGAAGGTACCCAGTAATTTCACGGACTTTCCGACACTCCTCCACGGGAATCTCACAGACCGTCACTTCCCCTCCGCTCTTTTTCGTGAGAGTCGTCATAATTTTCATCAGTGTCGTCTTACCAGCTCCGTTCGGACCAAGCAGCCCAAACATTCCCTGCCTGATATTCAAATTCACATGATCCAGTGCCTTTTTCGATCCATAGTGCTTGGATAAATCTCTGATTTTGATTTCAATATTCTCTGACATATACTTCCTTCTTTCTTCATTAAAAATGTGCCAAAAAGTCTATCACTTTTTGACACCCTGATTTTAAAACGAATTTCTCTACAAATTATCTATATCGGCAGAGAAATTCCGCCGTGACGATTGCTCCTCCTTCTACACTATTGATCAAAATCAGTTTCCCCCCGTGTTTTTCACAGAGCGTCTTACAGATAAAAAGTCCCATTCCAAAATGCTCCCCGTCCTCTTTCGCCTCACTGTAATAGACTTTCCAGGCTGCCCGCAACGCTCTTTGCGTAAATCCTTTTCCATCATCCCTGACAAAAAATACCAGATTCCGCTCCCCTGCCTGCACACGAATTTCTATTTTTTTATGTGCATATCGAATGGCATTGTGCAGCAAATTTTCAAAAACCTCCAGAACCATTTCTACATCAATGAAGATCTCCGCATTTGGTTCACCATCGAACTCAATGCAACAATTTATCTCTTCCCTTGTTTTTGCCAACGCTTTTATCGCCAAGTTTAAGCTTTTCATGAACTCGCTCAGCTTAACCCACTTGCCATTGACAGCCCTCTTTTCTATCTGTCGGATACGTGTCATTGTCCCTGTAAACGTGATCAGACGCTCCTGTTGCGACTGCATAACGTTCAATTTTTCCAATAAAATCTCTTTTCCTATTTTTCCCTGCGGAATATATTTTAACAGATATTCCGTATAACCTTTCATAACAGTCAAAGGAGTTCTCATATCGTGTGCAAATGCTGCATTGATGCTGCGCTGATCTTCCTCCTCCTCCCACTGCTCTCTTTTCTCCTTGATCAGCTGCAATCTCAGATACTCAGATTCCCCACAGAGACTCCCCAGTTCGTCCTCACTGCGATATTGAATTTCATGACTGTAATCTCCAATCGCCAAATTATTAAGTGCTTCCCTCAATGCCTGGATCGCCGGATAAATTTTATTTCGAAAAAACATCCAGACTGCGATTCCAGACGCCATTAAAACATAGATATAAAAACTATTGTCATACAAAAATGACACAATACATTGATCTTGAACCCAGATTCTTGGCGGATGTCTGTGACCGATCACAAAAATCCAACTCTTGCAGATATTTCTTGTCAGCAAAGAAAATACAAGTGCGGCTGCAAATCCCATGAAAAAATAGCAAAGCAGTCCTCGAAGCAAACTTGTATTTCGTATCTTTGTCTTAAAGCTCTCCCACTTCTCTTCTAACCAATCCATTTATATCCTACACCCCAGACTGTCTCAATGTATTCTTTTTCGCAAAAGGCTTTCATTTTTTTACGGATTCTTCGAATATGCTCGGTCACAATATTCGCATCTGCCTCTGCATCGTATCCTCTCACCTTTTCATAAATCTGCTCTTTTTCAAAGACACGACCGGCATGTGTCAGCAGCAACTCCAAAATTGCAAATTCTGTCTTCGTTAAATTTAATTCTTCTCCCTGGCACAGCACTCGATGTCCATCAAAATCCACTGTGATCTCCTGATTGACATAAACCTCCATCTTTCCCTGTCTGCGCTCCTCCCTGCGCAGATGCGCCTCAATCCGCGCTAATAGTTCATCAATACTAAAAGGCTTTAAAATATAGTCATCTCCGCCGGCTTTCAACCCATTAATTCTATCGCCTTCTTGTGTTCTCGCTGTCAAAAATAAAATAGGACAGAATACGATATCCCGTATCCGCCCACAGATCGAATAGCCATCTATATCTGGAAGATTTACATCCAACAAAATTAAATCAACTGGATGTCTCAACTCCTCCAATGCTTGTTCTCCATCCGCAGCCGTATATACCAGATAGCCCTCCATTTCCAGACAATCTTTCAACATAGTGCGGATGTCCTTTTCATCATCTACCACTAAAATTTGTTTCATTTTACTTTTTTATTACTCCAATAATTTTTCTTATTTTATCACAATTTTTACTTTTTTTCATCTATTTTGTCTCCTTTTTCATATACTATTATGAAATGAAATTAGGACGATCACTATGAAAAATCGAAAAAAACTATCCGCTATCCTCCTTGTAGAGACTCTTTGCCTATTGGTAATGTGTGTTTTCTTTGTCCAATTACAGCGTACACAGACTGTCTCCTCTACACAAACCAAAGATTCAGGGAAAAAAACAAAAAAAGATTTTATTAAATGGGTGGATTTTAACGTTCCCTATGAGGCCCTTTGCATCGCTTACGACTTGGATGTGGAAAGCCATGACACCGAAGTTCCTCTAAATTGGATTGAACTTCTCGCTTATGCTGCCGCAAAAAGCGGTGGGACTTTCGCAAAAGATTCCACAAAATTAATTATGGAAACAGCGACCGATCTGAAAAACAAATCCACTTCCATGAAAAAGTTGACGAAGAATTTAAAAAATTACGATTATTACTTAGAGTCCTATACGGCTATTTTAGGTGGTTATGTGGGTGAGTATGAGATCGAGACGAAACCCGGAAATGGAAAATATAAAAAGCAATATGGTCTAAAAGCTTACTCTCCAATCGCAAAGGGATTTCCCTATTCTGATTATGATGATTTTGGGACATCGAGAAGCTATGGATACAGTCGTCCTCATCTAGGACACGACATGATGGGACAAATCGGTACTCCAATTATTGCTGTGGAATCTGGATATATCGAGGCTCTTGGCTGGAATCAATATGGCGGTTGGCGTATCGGGATCCGAAGTTTTGACAAAAAACGTTATTACTATTATGCTCATTTGCGCCAAAATTCCCCCTATCAGAAAGGTCTGAAAGAGGGAAGTATTGTCACAGCAGGCGATGTCATAGGCTATATGGGACATACCGGCTACAGCAGCACCGAGAACACTAATAACATCAAAGAAGTTCACCTGCACTTCGGTATTCAATTAATTTTTGACGAATCCCAAAAAGATGGAAATTCTGAAATCTGGATTAGTCCTTACCAGCTCACACGCTTTTTACATAAACATCAGAGTGAAGCCGCTAAAATCAATGACAGTAAGGTCTGGAAACGTACTCAGAAGATTAAGGATCCCGCCGTAACTGCCTATAAGCAGCGCTCAAAAAAGGATTAACCTTATCCCTGATAACGGATTCTCTCCACCAAGGAATCTTTTTTAATATTTCTACTCAAGATAAAAGATAGTGTCAATTGCAAGATTATAATAACTACAAACATCAAGATAATCTCTAACACCGGGAAATGGTAGACGTGCAGTCCCATCACTGCTTTCTCCTTTCCATAACAGAAAAATGCATATCCAAGAGGTAGACCAAATACCACAGATACTAAAATTGTTCCGATTGTAAATAACAAGCCCTCTCTTTGCAGCATCTGATTCAGCTGTTTATTTGTCATGCCAATTGCCTGCAAAACGCCGAATTCCTGTCTCCTTGTAATCACATTGGTAATCATCGTATTCATCAGATTCATGAATCCGATCAAACCTATGATAAACAAAAATGCATAAGCTACATATTTCATAAATTGTACAGCGAACGTCATATTTTTTAATGCATCCTGATATGTGCTGATCTCGATATGTTCTGCCTTTTCGAACAATTCCCCGATTGCGGTCTCCACCTGCCTTAAATCTTTTTCTTTGCAGTCCACATAAACATAACCATTCAGCTCCCCTTCTAAATCCAGCTCTTGAAACGTATCTTCTGACATAAGCCAATCTGTATCGGCCACCGGACCAGTTGCTCCCTGTACTGTTGTATTCCACGCTTTTTTATTAGGAAGTGTCACATCCAATTTCTGCCCAATCTCAAAGCCATTCTCTCTCAGGAAATAAGACGATCCGTAAAAAATAGCGTGATCTTTGACTGCTTTTTTATAGTTCAGAGAACCTTCATGGGTTTCTTTTTCCAATGCTCGAATTTCTTCCTGATCTAAAACGGATACTGTCATCGGTCCATGACCTTTGACGTCCATAATAAAGATCTTACGTGTCTTCACATTTTTTACACCATCAATCTCTCTTATCTTCTCTAATACAGAATCGGATAAAGGATTTTTTAATAAAATATGATCTAAGTTGTTCTCTGGATATGCCTTATCATTCATTCTGTAATCCAGCTCTATCTTGAATTTTCCATGCTCTACATAACGTCTTGCCTCATATTCTTCATCCATATTTCCGACAAGATTTGCCACCACTACGAAAAGTACACAGGACAATCCCATGGTCAAAATTGTCGTTACTGTTCTCTTACGATTCTGTGAAAGATTTGCAAGCATCAGACTTTTTACATTTGGCAATTCTTTTCCTATGCGGTTTCCACGTTTGCTCGTGCTGCTCTCTTGGTAGCGAATTGCTTCTATGGTAGATACGGATGCCACAATCTTCATTGGTTTTTTCAAGGCAACCCATACCGTAGCAAAAGACAACACGATGACAATCAAAAGCATTGGAAACGAAAACAGTGAAATTTTTATCAGCTCCGCACCTTCCTGTAATCTCTGCGTTCCCATTTCCCCATAGAACAACGAATAAAACGAAATGAATGAAACGATATAACCAAATACCAATCCAATTGGCACACCAATAAGAGCTAAGGACATTCCCTCTCTTTGAATGACTTGTTTTAATTGCTTTTTTGTCATTCCTAGCGCTTTTAGCTTTCCATATTCCTGTATTTTCTGCGTAATTCCCACTTGAAAAATGTTATAAATAACAATCACAGAAAATAATATAACAATTACCGCGATTCCCGCACAGCCTACGATTGTCTCCGTTCCGGGATCTAAGGCCCAGATCAGATACATTGTGTTGACAGAAACCCGTTTTTCTGGCACTCCAACCTTCTTACCAAGTTCTTTTATAAC
>JAAVYC010000027.1 GCA_022790905.1 Lachnospiraceae bacterium
CCCTGTGATATTTGGCGGAGGCATCACAATCGTAAATGGTTTTTTGCTTCTATCTACCTCTACATGAAAATATTTATTGTCCTCCCATTTTTTATATAGACGATCCTCTATGTCTTTTGGATCATAAGTTTTGGCTAATTCTTTTTTCATGATCTTTCTCCTTTCTGCCTTTCACATCAAAATATTTTTTATGGAACCAAAATGTTCTTTATACTCCTGCGTTCTGATTTTATACAAGAACTTAATAACGCCCTTTGCAAAACTGCAAAGGGCGTATTAAACGCGGTACCACCTTTATTTATCAATACAGTAGATCTGTATCTGACTGCTACGATAATCTCTAAGTCCTATAACGCTGACAAAACGTGAGAATTTACTCCTGGTCTCTCCACCTTCCTTTTCAACTCTCCGGTTCCAAAGCTACCTTCCACAGCTCTTTCTTCAAATGGTCTTACAGCCGATGAACCATTTTCTCTGACAAGGGTGTGCCGTGTACTCCTCTTTTTCAATACCTTTTTCAATATATTTCATAATATAGATTTTGAAGAATCTTGTCAAGTTTTTTCTGTTCTCCCTTACTCGTCCTCTTCCACCATACTTTTATTTCCATAAAAAATATCATAAATACATGGAACCACAACCAATGTCATCAATGTTCCATAAATCATTCCGCCAATTGTTACAATTGCCATTGGTCTTGACATATCTGACCCCATATCCCGGCCAAACGCCATCGTGGTCATCGCGAGAATCGTGGTCAGTGCTGTCATAAAAATCGGGCGCATTCTGGTCTTTCCCGCCTCGATAATCGCTTCTTGCTTTTCTCTGCCTTCCCGGCGAAGCTGGTTGATATAATCTACCATAACAATACCGTTATTTACGATGACACCGACAAGCATAACAAAACCAATCATGGCTATTACACTGACTTCATTTCCTGAGATAAACAGTGCTGCAAATCCTCCCGTCAATGCCAACGGGATCGTAAAAAGAATAATAAATGGAGCCCTTAAAGACTGAAACTGTGCTACCATAACCAGATAAATAAATGCCACTCCCAACAAAAGCATCAGAACCATCTGCTCCATCGCTTCTGTAATCATCTCATCTTCCCCTTTCATCTCCAAGGAATATCCATTCGGCAATTTATAATCTTTTATCGCTTCCTCTACTTTATTTCCCACAATTCCAATATTATAACCATCTTTCATCTGCGCGGTAACAGTCAGGCAACGCTCCTGGTTATCCCTAGAAATCGAGCTGAGTCCATCTCTTTCTTCTAAGTCCGCAATTTCGTTAATCGAAATCTCTTCTTTTTCGTTGTTTTCCCGATTCGTATAAATAAAGGTCATATTTTTAATGCGATCTAAGGTCACATCTGCTGCCTGAGCTCCGACAAGGAATACATCATAATCTTTCAGGTCTGTAGAAATCGTGGTATCAGATGTCTCATCTTCCATTTTCTCCTGAACCAATTGATACACCTGTGCGACTGTCATTCCGTACTTTGCTGCTTTTTCCTTGTCTACACGAATACGCAGTTCCGGCGTCGTCTCCTCCATGCCATCTGACACATCTTTTGTTCCGTCTACTTTTTCAACGATTTTGGCCACATCCGACGCAATCTTTTGTAGCTTATCTGTATTACGTCCTTTTATCTCTATGGAGAGTCCTTCTCCCAACATGGACATATCCATCTCCGACTCACTGACGGTAATCGTCGCATTCATATCTTTTGTGAGTTTTCTAATTTTAGACGCAATCTTTTCGTTTGATAATTTTTTATCCTCTTTCAAAATCAAGTATAAGGACACTTCATTGCTATCGCTTCCGCCCATGACTGACATCACAGAATCTCCGCCGCCTGCCATAGCTCCGACTGTCTCCACATCCTCTATCGTCCGAATTTTCTCTGTCACTTGATCTGCAATCTCGCAAGCCTCTTCAAAATTAGTACCCTTATCCGGTTTTACGGCAACTGACATCTGCGTACTCTCCATTTGTGGCATAAATGCCGTTCCACGCGACAGCGCTGCCTGAACGCTTCCTGCCAAAAGCAAGATCATAACCAGTAAAACAAGAATTTTTCGTCTCAACAATTTATCCAGGAACATTCCATATTTTTCCTGTATAAATTCTAACCACGGATAGCGAATTTCCTTTGTCCTTGAAAGTGTACTTGACGCCATCATCGGCACAAATGTCAGGGCAATCAAAAGACTCGCCAAAAGGGCATAGGCAATTGTAAGTCCCATATCCACAAAGAGCTGTCTTGTGATTCCCTCTGTAAAAACAATCGGCACAAACACACTAACCGTCGTTAACGTTGACGCTACGATTGCTCCGGTCACCTGCCTCGTTCCTCTTACCGCGGCCTCTTTTGCCGAAACACCTTCATTTCTCATACGATAAATGTTCTCGATTACCACAATGGAATTATCAACTAGCATTCCTATTCCAAGCGCCAGTCCGGACAGGGAAATCATGTTCAACGTGACCCCGCTAAAATACATTAACACCACTGCAAAAACGACTGAAACTGGTATGGAGCAGGCAATTACGAGTGTCGGACGGACATCCTTCAAAAAAATTACTAAAATAATAATCGCTAAAAGTGCTCCAAATATCATATTGTTAAACACTGAATCCACAATCATACCGATGTAGACTCCCTGATCCATCAACACCGCTATATACAGATTCTTATTCTCTTTTTCTAACTCATCTATTCTGTCATAGACACGTTTTGTCACATCGCCGGTAGAATATCCCGTCTGCTTTTCTACAGTCAGCATAATTCCCGGATTGCCGTTTACTTTCGCATAAGATTCACTGGTATTATCCACCACTGTAATATCGGCAACTTCAGAAAGATGTATTGGTCCCACACCGTCCATTCCCAAATCCATCAAAACCAGCTCTTTCAGATCCTCCACACTATCCACAGTATCCCCGACACGTACCAAATACTTTTCTCCGCTTTCCGTTATGTAGCCCGCCGGCATGGAAAAATTCTGTGCCGTCAAAATTCCCGTCAGCGTATCCATTGTCAAAATATTGTCTAAATCCGCTTCGTCATATGCAGTCTCTTTTGTCTTTTTAAATTCCTCTTGCTTTTGTTCTAACTGGGCCTCTCCACTTGCAATCCCTGCAGAAGCTTCCGCCATCTCAATGATTCCTGCCACTTCGCTTGCATTTAATGTTGCAAGAGCTTCATTTATTGAATTTTTTCCTTCATTTATATTTGCCAATGCCGTTTCAAGCATCTGAATAGAAGCATTTAAAGAAGTTAGATTTTTTTGAAGTTCTGCTATCGTCTGGGCATATTTCTCGTTTACCTCTTTATCGCTCGCATCGCTCTCTAATCCCAAAGATATTTTTATGGCATCGTAACTTGTCTTTACCGTATCATAATTTGTCTGAAATTCTTCTTTGGTCATTCCCGACTGGGCCTGAAATGTCGCATCATCCACACTATCTTTTAACTGCAAAAGCATAGAAAGCGAAGCATAACCCGACTGGAGTGTTTTCAGAGATTCTCCACTTTTCTCCATCTCTTTTAAGGAATCTTCTAGAGTTGTTTTGGCTTCTTTTGCCTCTGTTAACTTCTGATTCAGATCACTTTCTGTCTGAAACATTTCCAAACGCCTATTATTCAGTTCATTCTGAGCCTCACTCAGCTGCCCCGTCATTTCATTTTTGCCGTTTTCAAGCTGTCTCTTTCCACTCTCCAACTGCCCTTTTGCGGAATTCATCGCTCCCTGTGCATCTGCAAATTTCTGATCTAGCGAATCCGTAATCTGCTTATTGAGCGCATCGATTTTTTCCTGATTCAAAATCACCTGTACGGATTCCTCTGCGGCCCCTACTGAAGTAACAGAAGCCACACCTTCTACACTTTTTAGTTCCGGAACGATCTCTTTCTCGGTGTAATCGCTCAACTCCAGCTTATCCATTCCCTTTACATCAAGCGCCGTTATCATAATCGGCATCATATCCGGATTGATCTTCATAATAATTGGATTTCCAACCTGATCCGGCCATGTGCCCTTAATTTGGTCTAAACTCTCACGCATTTCTATGGTAATAGAATCCATATTTGCTGTCTGTTCAAATTCTAACACAACCAAGGAATAGTTTTCGGCCGAAACGGAACTCACATTCTTAATGTTAGATGTTGTTGCCATCGCTCCTTCAATGGATTCTGTCACATTTTTCTCTACCTGTTCTGGGCTCGCCCCCACATAAGATGTCAGTACAATCGCATATGGCATATTCATATTTGGTAACAAATCCGTACTCATTTTAG
>JAAVYC010000028.1 GCA_022790905.1 Lachnospiraceae bacterium
ATTTTTTCGGATAAAATAAAAAACTGGGAACAGAGCTCCCACAGTCTGGCTGAGAGCCGTTGCCGCAGCCGCACCTGCGATGCCAAGATCAAATACCACAATGAGAAGAAAGTCTAAAATAAAATTGGTAACGCCGGCGATCACGGTGATGGCGAGTCCGAGCTTTGGTTTTTCCGCAGTGACAAAAAAGCTCTGGAAGACATTTTGTAACATAAATGCGGTCAAAGAAATCAAGAGAATTCTTCCGTAAGTCAGACAGTTTGGCATCAGAGCGGGCGTTGCACCCATAAGGTTTGCGATTGGACGAATCCAGATCAGTCCGATTGTAGATAAAAAAATACCACCGAAAACAGTGGCAAAAATCAGCATGGAAAAATAGCGGTTTGCATCTTCTTTTCGCTGCTCACCGAGAGCGATTGCGATGACGGCGCTGCCACCGGTACCGATCATAAATCCAAGAGCTCCCAGTCCCATCAGAAGCGGGTAAATCAGATTTAGAGCGGAAAAAGCAGTTTTTCCCACATAGTTAGAGACAAATAGTCCATCGACAACGCTATAAATGGAAGTGAAAATCATCATAACGATGGATGGCAAGACAAATTGTAATAGTTTTTTATAAGTAAAATGTTCCGATAATTGTATTCTCATGTAAAATTCCTTTCTATGAATAATTTGCTCTCTTTTCGGAGAAGAGAGACATATTTTTTAGTCAGATGCAGCAGTTGTGCGCTTTCCTCAGGGGTTAGCTGTTCAAATACGTGATTTTCGATCTGAATGACAGGCGGAATCGTTTCTTGTAGTAATTTTTTGCCGGATGCAGTTAGGTGAAGATGTTTATCCTTGCCTTTCCCGGGAGTCAGATAGAGGTGATCGGCTCGTATCATTTTTTGTACAGCAGAGTTTACCGTCTGTTTGCTGATAAAAGAGATAGCACAGATATCTCTTTGCAGGCAGCCGTCCCCGAGGCAAAAGATACTATATAAAATAGTAAAAATGCTGTCAGATAGATGCAAATTTGAGGCTATATCGTGATAGATGTCGTCGAATTCCTTGTAGATGCGGTTAAACTCTTTCAGTTCAGAACAAATTTGCATAGTTATGGCCCTCCTGTTCACCCATGTCTGATTTCGTACTTGATGGAGTATAGACTACTTTTATTTTTCCGTCAAGAAGTTTTAGGAAAAATTTAGAAATAATCAGGACAGTTTATATTTTTTTTATAGAAATATTGCGCTATTATGAAAAATTTAGTATCATAAAGTATATACGTAGTATATACAAGTAAATGTAATAGAAATAATAAAACGGGAGGATAAAAATGTATCCAATTTTAAAAAAAGAAAAGTTGGCAGATAAGATCTATTTGATGGATGTAAAAGCTGAGAGAGCAGCGAAGACTTGTATGCCAGGACAGTTTGTGATTGTAAAGATTGACGAAGAAGGAGAGCGTATTCCGCTGACAGTTTGTGATTATGATAGAGAAGCGGGTACGATTACGATCGTATTTCAGGTAGTGGGCGCTTCCACGCAGAGAATGACAGAACTTGAGGAAGGCGATGCGTTTCGGGATTTTGTGGGACCTCTTGGATGTGCGTCGGAATTTTGCAGTGAAGATCTAGAGGAACTAAAAAAGAAAAAGATTTTATTTGTGGCAGGAGGCGTTGGAGCAGCTCCGGTCTATCCGCAGGTAAAATGGATGCATGAGAATGGGATTGATGTGGATGTCATTGTAGGAACAAAGACAAAAGATATGCTGATTTTGGAAAAAGAGATGGAAGCTGTTGCGGGAAATCTCTATGTGACGACAGATGATGGTACATATGGCCGCTCCGGTATGGTAACTAAGGTAATTGAAGACCTCGTAGGAGAAGGCAAGAAATATGATGTCTGTGTGGCGATCGGTCCAATGATTATGATGAAGTTTGTCTGCCTTTTGACGAAAAAGTTAGAACTTCCAACGATTGTATCTATGAACCCAATTATGGTGGATGGAACTGGAATGTGCGGTGCATGTCGTCTGACTGTCGGCGATGAAGTAAAATTTGCTTGCGTGGACGGACCGGAGTTCGACGGACACCTAGTGGATTTCGATCAGGCGATGAAGAGACAGCAGATATATAAAACAGAAGAAGGAAGGGCAATGTTGAAAGTGCAAGAAGGCGATACCCATCACGGCGGATGCGGACATTGTGGAGGTGACAAATAATGGATGTATTAAAGAAAACACCTGTCAGAGAGCAGGAACCAAAGGTAAGAGCAACCAACTTCGAGGAAGTATGTTTGGGATATAACAAAGAAGAGGCAATGGAGGAAGCAAGCCGTTGTATCAACTGCAAAAATGCAAAATGTATTGAGGGATGTCCGGTATCGATCAATATTCCGGGCTTTATCGCCGAGGTAAAAGAGGGCAATTTTGAAAATGCTTCCAAAGTAATCGGACAGTCTTCTGCTCTTCCGGCAGTCTGCGGACGTGTTTGTCCTCAGGAAAGTCAGTGTGAGGGAAAATGTATTCGCGGTATCAAAGGAGAGCCGATTTCCATTGGAAAATTAGAGCGTTTTGTCGCAGACTGGGCGAGAGAAAATAACATCAAGCCAGAGCCGGCAAAAGAGAAAAAGGGACATAAAGTGGCAGTGATCGGTTCTGGTCCTGCGGGCCTTACCTGTGCCGGAGATTTGGCAAAGATGGGTTATGATGTGACGATTTTTGAGGCTCTTCATGAGCCAGGCGGAGTTTTAATCTATGGTATTCCGGAATTCCGTCTTCCAAAGAGCGACGTTGTTGCAAAAGAGATTGAAAATGTAAAAGCTTTAGGTGTAGAGATTGAGACTAATGTTATTATCGGAAAATCTACGACCATTGATGAATTGATGGATGAAGAGGGATTTGAAGCCGTATTTATCGGATCTGGTGCAGGACTTCCAAAATTTATGGGAATCCCTGGAGAGCAGGCAAACGGCGTATTTTCTGCAAATGAGTTCCTGACACGTAATAATCTGATGAAAGCATTCCGTGAGGAATATGATACACCGATTATGAAAGGTAAGAAAGTAGCAGTAGTCGGAGGCGGAAATGTGGCAATGGACGCTGCAAGAACAGCGCTAAGACTCGGAGCTGAAGTACATATCGTATACCGAAGAAGTGAAGAAGAGCTTCCAGCGAGAGTGGAAGAAGTACATCACGCAAAAGAAGAGGGCATTATCTTTGATCTTTTGACAAATCCGGTAGAAATTTTAGTCGATGACAACGGATGGGTAAAAGGTATGACCTGTGTGAAGATGGAACTGGGAGAACCGGATGCATCTGGAAGAAGAAGACCAGTGGAAGTAAAAGGTTCTGAATTTGACCTTGACCTTGATACGGTTATCATGTCTCTTGGAACTTCTCCAAATCCATTGATCTCTTCTACCACAGACGGACTTGAGATCAATAAATGGAAATGTATCGTGGCGGATGAAAACAATGGTAAGACGACAAAAGAAGGTGTTTACGCCGGAGGAGATGCCGTTACGGGAGCTGCAACTGTAATCCTTGCAATGGGTGCAGGAAAAGCAGCAGCAAAAGGAATTGATGAATATCTGAGTAAGAAATAGAGTATGAGATAAAAAAGAAGTGTCGCTCTTTGCGACACTTCTTTTTTATTAGAGTTCATTACTTAATCCAAATTGATTTTCTTTTTCATAACCGTTCCACAGATGACAAAATAGATTATGCTCGTAATGAGAGTTAGTATCAACGAGAAAGCATAAAATGACATTGGGAAATAGTTTTCTGCGTTGAAGGTTGTAATATTTGCCATTTTAAAAATCGTGTAGATAAATGATATAATTTGCAGTACAATTTGAATGACAATATAGGATAAAAAAGAACCTGCCAATTTATGTCTCTGCCAAAGCTGTCCGATACAGATACTTGCATATGGAAGCAAAATCGTATTTAGAACAGATAAAATGAAAAATATAACCATGTTGACCCAGAAAAGAACAATATTCATACCGGTGATCATTTTGATAAAGGAAGCAAGCCCTCCGTATACAGCGAGATAATCTGATACAGCCTTAAACAGATCATGGTTTGCAAAGATACAGAAAATACTCAGTGCGACTAATAGGATCTCTATCGACAGCCAGATAAACGATACGATCAGTTTACTAAATAAAAGCTGCCAAG
>JAAVYC010000029.1 GCA_022790905.1 Lachnospiraceae bacterium
TGCACTTCCATAATCTCTCTCATTTTCTGGACAATCCTTTTCGATGCTTGTCCATCCTCGATACATCCCTTTTCCTCCAAAAACTTTTCCACATCTTTTAAAAACTTTTCATTATCAAATTCTTCAATTACTTTTTTTAGTTCTGTATTACTCTTACCCAGTGGAAAAGGTGTTGACTTGAGCGGATAATAAAATCCCCTCTCGACATCATAATATTTCAAATCTGGTGCATAGATAAATCCAGGCTTTTTTAAAAGCACATAATCAAAAATCCAACTGGAGTAATCAGTAATTCCCACTTCCACCCCTAAAATCAATTCTTGCATATCCGGATAGGTGGCTCCATCATATATTCCCTTTATATTTTCAATTGCTTCCCGCTTCCCGACATCTCTTGTATGTGTTCTGCAAATAATCTCCCATTTTCCGCCAAATTTGTTAACCAAAGCTTTTTTTAATACTTTAAAATTGATTTCTTCTATCTGCTCTTCTACCCCGCGAATTCCTTTTTCTCTAAAAGTGGGCGCATACATAGCCACATTCACATCTTCTGGAATACTAAAAAATTTGTGAACTTTCTCTCTGGTTTTTTTAATCAGAGACTCATCTTTTGTCAAAAGAAAATCATTTCTGGCATGTCCATATTCTAGAATTTCTGTTTCGGGCCAAAAAGAAGAACGATACACTTCTGTCTCAAACGAAGAATTAGAGATACAATAATCCGCTAGTCTTCCACATCGATAACCTCTATGATTTCTCTTTTCATCATTCACATCTTCCGGTCCAATTTTTTTAATTCCAAGTGATCCGTGTAGGGTTTCTATATAAACTTGTTCCGGACGTTTAATTACTTTTTTCCACACCGCGCAAAATGCATTATCCACCCAAATATGCGCGCTATACAATTCCCTATAATAATCTGGCGTGTTTTTTTGAACTAAGCGAACTTGAGATGGAAATTCACTCTCTGATATATGTTCCAAATCATTTACTACCCATACCAAATCCCAGTCCAACTTTTGCCGTATAATCTCATCGCAAATGTATTTAGGATTACATGTATACTTGCCCTGAAAAGTCAAAAACATAACTTTATTATTCTGCAACGTTGTATGTTTATACCAATATTTACAACTTTTATTTGCCTTTCCAGTTAAAACTCTAAAATATCTTTTCAACTTTCTCCTGATTTTTTTTTTCAAAACACCTTGTTCTTTTGCTATTAAAACTTTTTTTATTAAACCCGGCATTGCAGTTTCTCCTTGTATGTTTCTCATTCATTAATTTTAAATTTTTTATCTTTCGGCAAAAATTGATTCATCCATTTATGAACTACATCATAATCAATTGTCACATTCGTAGCAAAATCTGAGTTGATCTTCTCTTTAATTCCCTGGATGTCAAATTGATCCATACAATTAATATGATATTTATCAAACTCTTTTGCTCGATTGTCTACACTTAGTATAATGGCACGACATTTCTGTTGCATCGCATAGACTCCCCCATGAAGCCTTGTCCCTACATAATCAACATTATTATTTTGAAGAAACAATTTATATTGTTCCAAATCTGGCTCTAAAACTTTAATCTTATCTGCATGTTCATAGGACTTAAATGCCACATAACCACCATAAGTTTGACTGTAAAAATACACTTCTTCATAATTGTCCAATAGCATCTTTATTAATGCCTGGTCATTTTCTTTATATACACCTCCAGTAGAACTCAACGTGAACACAACTTTATCTGCTTTTTTAACAGGTATTTGTTCACAATGCTCTGGTGTCAATTTCCATAGCGTAGGGCATCCTGTATTGATTCCTTTTATTCCCAATTCCGCTAAATATTCTACCATTTGATCATCACGTACACTATGCACATACTTTTTTGATAAGACTTTTTTCCACACTGATTTAGAATAAGCGCCAAAACGTCCTTTGCATTGTTCCTCATCATAACCCACGCCCAATAAAACAGAATCTCTTAGTGGTTTACAATTGAAAAGATTTACATTTAGTAATGGATTTGGATGAATCATATTGGTCCAAAATAAATTTGTTCCACAAATAAATTTATAATTAGCAACCTTACAGAGTTTCGCTTTACTAGAAGTCATCTGATGGCCTACAGGAAATGCAACAGTGTGAGTCGGAAAATGATGCACAAAATTCCCTTCACATATCGGTCTCATTTCTCTTTTTACGGATTCCATAATAATCTCATCGCCCTTATTTTGCGTAGCGATAGCGGTATCAAATAAAATTATCCTTTTCATGATCTTTCACCTGCCTGCTTTTATTTTGTGCTCTCAAAAAACTGTATCGTTCTTTTCATTCCCTCTGCCAAAGATATCTTTGGTCTCCACCCCTCATTTACTGCCTTCTCAGAGTCTAAAAATCCCAACTTATTCCCCAGATACCCTGCCTTTGCAGAATCCTCTAAAATTTCAAATTGCATCTGAAGATTCTTTTGAGGAAATAATTTTATCAATGTCTCTGCCAGTTCTTTTACGGAAACCGTCCTTTCACTGTTGGCTATATTATAGACAAAACCTTCAAAATTCAATATTGTCATCATAATACCAGCAAGCACATCTGCGATATATGTTAAAGCAAGCATTCCACTTCCGTCACTGTTTAATATAATATCTTTGTTGTCTAAAATATTTCCCAAAAAATCGCCTACAACTCTTCCATCCCGTAATAACATTCCCGGTCCATAGGCATGATCAATACGTGCCACTTTACAATTCATATGATATTGCTGACGATACGCTGCACATAGTGTCTCAGAAAGCCTTTTACTCTCTGGATAACAAGAACGCACTAATGTTGGATTAACGGCACCGTAATCCTCTTCTTTTACAAAATCCTTACTCCCACTTCCATATATTTCCCGTGTAGATAACAGTAAAAAAGCCTCTACACCTTTTTCTTGCGCAAACTCTAAAAGATTATTTGCTCCCATCGCATTTGCCAATATTGTATCCACCGGCTCTGACATAAATTGCTTTGGTCCCGTTGGACTTGCCGCATGTATAATAAAATCCACTTCTCCCTCAAACTGAATTTTATTAATCACATCCTGATATATTACTTTAAAATCTTTTCTGTCTAGAAAACTGCCATACCTTTTTCTTACTTTTTCTTCATTTCTTGCCAAACCAACAATTTTTATATTATAACAGTATTCATCATTTAAATACATCAAAAAATAAACAAAATATGACGCAATAAGTCCATTTACCCCCGTAATAAAAACAGTCTTATTTCTTAGTTTCTCCCAATTTATATCTCTGCGGTAAATATCTTCTAAATCCTCTAAAATGATATTGTTTAAAGCTAACATCCTTCCCTCCTATAATCCAAAAATATCCTGACTCTCACGTAGATCCACTAACGCTTTGAATACATAGTAGTCCTCTGGCGTAGTAATTTTGATGTTCGTTGTTTCACATTGGACCATATGCAACTTTACTCCAAGTTCAGTCATCAAAGAACAGGTATCTATCGTAATTCGGTAATCCATTTTTTCTCCTAATTGATGTGCTTTAAAAACGTCTTTAAAATAGAAACTCTGTGGTGCCTTTGCAATAAAAAGTGTATTTCTTACGATTGTCTTTTCTGTATATTCTCTATCATCACTGATAATTCCTGTCTCACTAAACGGAACAGCCGTAATAGCATTTCCATATTCTCTCACACTTTTTATATTATCATCAATTATTTTATTTGTAACTAAAGGTCTCACGGCATCATGTAAAAGAACGATATCGTCATCTTGACAAATTCCTTTTAAATAGTTCAAAGCTTTCATTTTAGATTCCTGTGTATCTTTCCCACCTGTGAGAATTTTATCTACTTTTGTTATATTGAATTTTTTAATAATATCTCTTAAATAGTCTTCCCACCCAGCAACGCATGGAATAACAATCTTATCAATATTATCATTTTTCTCAAACACTTCTAACGTATATATAATGATTGGTTTTCCATACAATTCTAAAAACTGTTTCGGTTTTGCTGAATTTTTCATCCGCTGTCCGGTTCCTCCGGCAAATACCAATGCTATATTCATCTTTTTCCCTCCACTAATTTTATAATCTCATCTACAATTCTGTTACAGGCCTCTCCATTTTCATAGCAGCCACGTCTTTTCACAAAAGAATCTATATGTTCTTCATATTGACTTTGATTAAAATGTTTTATATGTTCTTTAAGCTCTTTATTGGAATGAGCAATCGGAAACGGCGTCTCCTCTAAAGGATAATAAAATCCTCTATCTTCTTTATATATTTTTTCATCGAAGACACACAAAAACGCTGGTTTCCTCAATAACATAAAATCAAAAATCCAGCTGGAATAATCCGTTATTCCAATTTCCGCTGCAAGCATAAGTTCTTGGATATCTGCATAATTATTTCCATTTAACATATCATCAGACTTTTCGCTCATTTTCTGCTTATCCCGATGGTGTTCACGTACGATCACTACCCATTTACCGCCATGCTTTTTTTCCATTTCCTCGAGGAGGCTTTTTATGTCTAATTCCTCGACCTCTGCATGCTGATCCCGAAACGTAGGCGCATATAAAATAATTTTTTTATCTGAACTAATCCCAAAATATTTTCTTACCTTTTGATGAATCCTTTGCCTCTCATCATCTGACTCATTCAACAATATATCATTTCTTGCATGCCCCATCTTCCATATAAATGTATTCTTCCAAAAGCTTGTACGATATACTTCTTCTTCAAAAACACTGTTCGCTATAATATAATCTGTCAACTTTCCGCAACGGAATCCCCTTTGATTCCGCTTTCCATTACGAACACTATCTGAGCCGATTCTTTTAATCCCTAAAGATCCATGCATAGTCTCAATATAAATTTGTCCTCTTTTTTTCCAGACAAATTCTCTGGTCACATTAAAAGCATTGTCAATCCAAACATTGGCACTATATAACGCCTTATAATACTCCTTCGTTCCACGCTCTACCAATTCTACTTCTGCCGGAAATGAGCCCTCTTTCTTCTCTTCTTTTGCATCAACTACCCATATCAAATCTCCAGGATAGTTTCTTTCCAAAAGTTTATTACAAATATATTTCGGATTGCAAGTGTATTCTCCCTGAAATGTAAGAAACAAAATTCTTCCTGGCTGAATAGGATTCATAATCCCCCAATAATACCTGCTAACCTTAGATATTTGATAGGACAACTCAAAAAAAATTTTATGAAAAACTTTCTCCATTAAATTTCCATTTTTAATAGCTTTTCTTACTTTTTCAATCACCATTTTCTCCTAAATGCAAAAAAGCACTTTCTTCGACATGAAATCTTATAGATTATAGCATACCTTATTCTTTTTGGCAATGAATTACAATTTTCGTCTTTTTCTCAGAATTTTCTCATATAATCCTTTACGCAATCTCAGTGGAACAACTGCTACAATCAGTTGGCCCAAACCTGATACAAAAAAATCTTCTAGGCTGGAATATCCTGTTTTATAAATTTTCCACCTCATTTTTAATGCCCGACATGCGTAATCAAAACCACCACGTCTTCCATACATTCCTGCATCAGTTCGCATATAGAGTAAATTTTCTTGTATATTATACCCTTTCATTCCCTGATTTAACATACGAATCCATAGAAAATAATCTTCAAATCCCTTGTAATCCTGATAATTTCCAGCCGATAATACCGCTGCTTTTTTTAACATTACAGATGGGTGATTAAACGGATTTCTTCTTCGCGCAAATTTTTTTATCTCTGTATCCGTCTTTGGTACGCAGCGTTCAAACTTCGTATTAGATATATCTCCTTCAAATTCCAAAATGTTACTTCCCACGATTTCTACATCTTCCATTTCAAAAATTTGAAGTTGCTTTTCGCAACGCTCTTTGGCACTGATATCATCACTATCCATACGTGCCACTAAATCATTTTTACAGTATTGTATCCCCTTTGCTAACGCATTTCCTAAACCTCCACATTTTTCGATCCTTATAATTTGGAAAAGTTCCGGATTCTCTTTTCTTTTTTCTTCTATAACTTTATTTAATTCCTCCGTTAACGGACCATCACACACAATCACAAAATCCGTTGGCGAAATGCTCTGCTTTAACATACTTTCTATACTTTTTTCAAAATATATTGCATTTTCCTTTATATACACAGACATCAATACAGAATATTGTCTCATCTCTTTGCCGTCCTCTGCTCTTTCTCCACACCCTCAGTGTTCTCTTTCTGAAACATAATTTTAAATGTCATCAACATCAGTTTAATATCCATCCAGACCGAATAAGTTTGGATATAAATCAAATCTAACTTCAATTTATCGTAAGGCGTCGTATTATATTTTCCATAGACCTGCGCATATCCAGTCAACCCTGCTTTTACTTTTAATCGAAATCCAAACTCCGGGATTTCCTTTTGATATTCCTTGGCAATTTCTTCCCGCTCTGGTCTCGGACCGACAAAAGACATATCTCCTTTTAAAATATTATAAATCTGTGGAAGCTCATCTAGATGAGTAGCCCGAATAAACTTTCCGACTTTCGTAATACGATTGTCTCCTTTGGCCGCGAGACGCGCACCCTCTTTCTCGGAATTTACACGCATACTGCGAAATTTTAAAATCATAAATTTCCGATTTCCCTCCGTCAAACGCTCCTGAGAATAAAATACCGGACCTTTATCTTCCATTTTAATGAGCAAAGCCAAAACGAGAACAAAAGGCAAAGAGATCACCGTTGCAATAATGGATAACACAATATCCAGCGCACGTTTCACAAATCTCTGTTCTGGATGAAGTCCCTGATTTCTTGCCAGATAAAGAGGCGTATCAAAAAGATGGATATGCTCCGAACCTCGGATTAAAATATCCGAAAGCTTTGGCGTCATATAAATGCGTTTATTCTGTTCAAAACAATGTTTCATAATCAGATTTCTCTCGTGTGCAGGGAGATCACAAAGTATTACGGCATCGTGTTCCTTTATTTTTTCTTCTAATATCTCTTTTTCTGCCAGATAACTCTCCTGTCCGCAAATATTATATCGATCTTTTCTCGTATTAATTTTTTTAATCAATTCTTTCGGCGACCGTTCTCCATAAATAACCAGCACTGTTCTTGGCGGATAAAGGCGCACAAATACATGGCGAATAAAATAAACCCACGGCACGATAAACATCAATTGTACGATTGCCGCTAAAATAATCGGTTTCACTGGAAAATAATCCTTTCCAACCATACAAATCTGCAGATACTGCACGACCGTACTCAGAAATATTGCCAATGTTTGCGAGAGACAAATATCCGTAATACGCAAATATCCTGCCTTATAACCACCTAAAGTCTTTGTAAAAAAGAATGTGATAAAGACAAACATTCCAATCACAGCCCAGTTGCCCCGCCTCCAGAAATCCTCTTCTAGCATCGGCTCGTAGCATTGATACCAGAGATAGACAAAGATCCCTGTCTGCACAATTAAAATTACCAGATTAGATAGATAACTCAACAACCTCTTATGTTTATGTTTGCGTCTCATACTGCCACCTCTGTCTTCACTGTTCCTTTACTTTCCCAGAACTGCTTTTATCATATGTTTACAGCGATATGCTATGGATTTTCTTTTCTGCAGCTCTTTTTCTGCCAACTGATTCACAACACGATCCAAGATCTCTGCCTTTATCTCATATGAATATTCTGCCCAAAATTCCAGGCTTTTCATCCCACAAACTTCCTCCAAAACAACATACAACTGTGGGTCATCCTCCAAAAACAAATATCCTTCTTCAAAAGTATAGCCATTAGAAGAATCCACTATTTTCTCTATCCGCGTTCCATCCTCTGCCTCTATTGTAACAACGGGATTTTTAAGTACCAGCATTCCAGCTTCCCCTGGATCAATCCGAAGCGATAACATTTTTTTCGGCAAACTTTCTGTCACTTTTGCCCGATAGGTGCCATCTTCTATTTGCGCCCACAGATGGATACTTTCTTTTTCATTATAGCCATTTCCCAAATCAAAAAACAACTGCATCCAGAGCTTTTGTCCGTTCTTTGCTTCTCTTGCATGCATAGGGTTCTGCTCGATATACTCCACAATCTTAGACGCACTTCCCTCCGGAAGTATCAACGGTTCCAGATCAAGCTTGTCCAAAATTCTGCGCTTATTCTCTTCCCAGAGTTTTTCTCCGTTCAATGTTTTAGAATTTTCATAATTTCCCCAAATACGATACAGACTCGTCACCTCTGCTTTATTTGCCACGCCGCAGACAAGTGCTGCTCTCATCAAAAAATCCCAATCTTCCGTCACCTCAAATGTCTCATCAAAGCGGATTTCCATCTCCTGATAAAGTTTTGTTGGAAAAGCCAGAGAATGAATCGGACAATAATTGACACAGAGCTGACGCACATATTCAAAATCCACGCAGTACTCTTTTTGCAGCTTTCCCTGCGCTGTATAACAGACTTCATCGTAAGGCGTCATTTCTCTGCTCCACTTCTGCTGCACACAGTAGGTGTGAAGAATTTTCCCTGGATATTCTTTCGCTAGTTCATGAAATGACGCAACCCAGTGCTCAAAAACCAGATCATCGTCATCAAACGCCGCCGTATAATTCCCCCTCGCCGCAAGAAACCCTTCATGCAATGGCGCCGTTCTTCCTCCATAAGTCACTGGAAGAATCCTAATTCGACTGCTTAGACCGCTCGGCATAGAAGAGACAACTTTTTGAATGCGATCCCTATCTTTTTTCTCCATACAATGTGCCATCAGACAGACCTCGTAATCCATATCCGTCTGGGCATAGAGACAGAGCAGCGCTTCCATCAGCGCTTCCGGTCGCTTTCCTTGTGTTCTCATAATAATACTCAAAAAAGGTTTCTTATTTTCCATACGTTTTCTTCCTTAATGCCATGAATGAACTCTTTCCTATATAATAAATCTGTGGGCAGAATATCTGCCCTCATCAAAATAACCAATGCGATGTTCTCTGTCTAACTGTTCTGGGAGATTTCCCTCCCGACGTCTTCTCTCAAAATCCTTAGCAATCTCCTGTAAATCTTCTCTGCCGCTCTCCCGATATGCTTTCAATTTCTGTTCTAACAAGTCCTCTCTGGACCATTTATATGCCATAAAAAGTGAGGCTTGCGCCGAATAATAAATCTCTGCCTGTGACGGTAGCCACGCGCCTTTTGATGATAATCTTTTGGCATGATATACCAGTGCTGCTGGCTGATAAATCAACTTATATCCTTTCATACGGATACGCCACGCCAAATCCACATCGTCACAATACATAAAAAAAGATTCCTGGTCATAATAATCCACTTTCCAAAACACTTCTGTGCGCACCATCGTGCACGCGCCGGTCGTCCAAGGGGTCTCAAACGTCTCCGGATCATATTCCTTGGCATGTTCGATCGGAATCTGCCTTGCCTCCACCATAGCAACGATCGGATCCTCAAACGGCCGCAAAATATGCTCAAAAAAATTCGGCGCTAAAATCACATCAGGATTCATAATGAAAATATACTCTGTATCCGCTCCTTTGGCAAGTTCATTCTGCCCTTTCGCCGAACCGGAATTATATCCGAAAAAGCGATAACGAAAATCAAAATCTGCCGCAAAATCACCTGCGATCGCTTCAACTTCTTCCTTCGTATAGAGCGGTTTTTCGGAAGAATCCCCGTAAGACAATACGATTTTCAGATCACATCCGTTCCCTTTTGCAACCCTTACCGCATTCGCAACCGATTCAAGCGTTTTTTTAATCCCACTTTTTTCATTATCATATAGAACTGACTGTATCTGTATTCTGATTGTCATTTTCTTTCTCTCCAATTTCGATATTTCCGGTATAATCTCCAAATTTTTGTATGTTCCATCTGATCAATTTGCTCTCTCAACTGTATGATCTCTCTATCTTTTTTTTCCAGCAACTCCTTTACCACATTGACAGGTTTTCCAAATTCCAAATACATCTCATCTAATGTGTGATAATTACGACTCACATATTGTTGAAAATGCAGCTCCATTTTTTTATAGACCTCTCGGTCCTTTTCAGAAATCCCATAGATTTCATATGGATTGAAACCAGCTTTTTCTCCGGATTCTTTTTCCAAAAAAGATTGGAATGTGCGGTAAATCACAAAATCTACTGGAATCGGAAAGTCAAACGTCCACTCATAATCAATCACATTCCAGTTTCTATCTAAAATAATATTGCGAAAAATCAGATCGATATCTGTCACTTGCATAGACAGAGCACAGTCAAATTCCATTTCTGTTCCAAAAATTTCTCCAAATTCTTTCGTCATCTCGAATGGACGATCTGCCATAGCTAACAGAGAGTGGACAAACCTCTGTATCATAGCAATTGCCTGCTCCTTCTCCCCCTTTTGAAGCAGTCCTTTCAATTCTTCATCCAGCGTTTTTCCCTCTAAAAATTCAAATGTCAATCCGTCTCCAAACTTTTGACATTGATTCATACGAAAATCCGTATCTGCCATCACATCTTCTAATTTCTCATAGCACCGAAAAATGTCTTCACAGTGTTTTTTTGCCTTTTCTGTCATAGGCTTTTTTGTGACAATATATCCTTTCGCCTTTTTCCAGATTTCTGTCTTCATCTGAAATTCCGGCGCCCTGTCATTGGCATATTGCACAAAAATCGGAAATTCTCCCATCTCCTCTTTTTCCGCCACGAGCAGATAGGAATTAGAAAATATTGGAAATTGCTCCTCTTCTATAATGCGGTCAAACAATTCCTCCTCATCGCGGAACAACATGATTTCTCTCTCAAAATTGCGCATTCTATTATTTCGAAGTTCTCCCTTTTTCGGCAAATAGTCATCGGAATAAATTTTCATCGGATAATCGCAATTTGGATAGGGATAATATACACGGATATGTGTAAATCCCATCTGATCGAAAAGCTTTTGTATCTCTTTGCCCAAGACTTTTGGAAAATTCCCATCGCGATTCCAAATATGCACACCCAAAGGATTAGAGTATGCCAGGATTACTCGCTTTCGGTTTTTCATATTTTCCTGTAAATATTCTATAATATTTTCCCACTCCATATCTGATGGAATCTCCCAAAAAAAATCCTCTTCTTCCAAGCAGAGCCACTCTGAGAGATTTTTTCGGATATGGGATTTTTCATATAAAATCTGATCGTCTTTTTGTTCAAAAATCTGTTGATTTGTTATCCATTCCATCCTATGGTCTACTCCATATTTTCACAATAATACACACTATAACCGTCCACATTTCCCAAAAACGCATAGCCTTCGCGTTCTAATTCTTCTATCCCTATTTCAGCCGGATACACAAAATAATTGCTATGCTCTTTTTTTAGCAGTGAAATCATTTTTTCCCACTCGATACTACCACTCGTCATCATCTCATAAATCTGAGTCCTTCGCTTTCCAAGCTTTTGTCCTGTAAGAGCATTTCTTCCATAAGGCATCTGAATGCTGGCATCATACTGCCTGATATAACAGAGCAACTCATTCGGCACTGTTACTTTCACTGTTTCCCCCTCTTTCCTGTTCTCTTTTATAAAATCACAGAGATCAATGGCTTCTTGCGGAAGTTTATACTCATTTTCCGCCGGATAAAAATTCTCCTGTGTATAAACCGGCTTGCCCGTAATGACAATCATTACGACTGCCATACACAAAAATAAAAGAAACTGCTTTTTTCCCTCCGTCTGAAACAGCCACAGCACCAGGACATAGCCAATCACAATGATAAACGGAAGCATCCAAAACATTCTCCAATAGACCGCCTCGCCAATACAATATTCCATAATTATATAAGCGCTCATCGGGAAAACATAGACCATCGCAAATGCAAAACTATAGCCTAAGATTAGGTTCCTGGTCTTTTCTTCTCCCTTCTTTTTCACGGCAAAAAGATATAAAAGCGTGGCAAAAAAGAGTGCTAGATGCATTCCCACTCCATTAAATCCCCAAAAATGTGCGATAGCGATCTGAACAACATTTTTCATAAATTCTAACATGATCTTCTCCGTTTTCTCGCTAGATCCAAGCTAGTCATATACATTCCACCTGCCCTGACAATCCACTGCCATATTTGTATCTAATCATCACATCAACAGATATACAATTGCCAAAGCCGCATTAGGGGTACAACAAAGCGCCGTAAAAATCGCTTCCCGAACTCTTCTCTTAGAAACTGCACCCCAGATTCCAAATAATCCCATGCTGATCGCCCCTAATATAATTCCCATCGAAGACACCATACAGCAGGAAAGCATCAGTATCAGACAAAACAACCAGTCTCTGAGTCTCGCCTTTTCCAAGAATAGACGCATTGCCAGATAAAAACAAGCGGGAAGTAACACTGAGGCGAGAATTGCTTTTCCCTGCCAGATTCGCACCAGATACACCATTCCCTGCGGATGTCTCGTATATGCTGAAAACATCTGGATCATCGTACAAAAGAGTAAAAAGTACCCCGTCTTTTTCAAATCTTGTTGAAACAATCTCATGCCAATCAGATAATAGACAAAAAATGCCGCCGTAATCATTATAACCGGCAAAACGGTATGTGCAAATATCGTCGGATGGATCCGAAATACTTTACTCACAAACGCGTTCCAGACTGGAAACGGCGACAGAACATATCGCGTCGGAAAACTATGGTAAACATCTCCACTATAAGGATTTATTACAAACATAGAGTCCTCTTCGAGCGTCGTTACCGCCGTCGCCACATAAAATGCATCGTCATCATCAATATGCGCAAACTTCACATACATAAGCATCTCAAAAACAACGAACAATAATACGATGATAAAAACAATCGGTAGTTTCTTTCGCTCCTGTTCTCGACTTTTTCCAAAAAACTCTTTTAGCCTCTTCCTATTTAAGATCAAAGAACAACTGCAGAGCAAAACGAGAAGTGAGCCGTAGAGCCCTGCAAATATATGGAACTTCTGATAGCTAAAAATACATGGAATAACAAGTATCTCAAAGATTGCAAAAGCCAAAAATAATCCAGCCACAAAGTTCAATGCTATGCTATTTTCTTCCTCCTGCCAACACGTATAAAGCATGCCAAGCAGCTCCAATACCACAAAAACCACTGCACATATCAGCAGCATTTTTCCATAAATCATTTATAGTCTCTCCACTGTCGTTGTAGAATTCATATCGTAGAACCCTACCGTATCTTTATCGGAAATCACCGTCACACTGCACACATCGTACAGACGGTGATAGACCTGAAATTCTCCTGCCGCGTCAAAACCAGTACAGCTGACAGACAGAAGATATTCGCCGCCCTGCAAATACATCTCCTGTTCAAACGTCGCGACCATAACATCTCCTCTGCGGACAATTCCAGTGTCAATCTTTTCGATCATTGTATTACTGCCTGTGACATCGACACCTTTAATCGTTTTAAACGTAAAAGTAAAAATCGGGTTTTGCAGCTCCTCATGAAATTCCACTTTCGATTTGATCTGAAAACGATTCCCTTTGAAAATAGAACTGCTAAGCTCCCCATCTTCATCAACTAGCGCAAAATCAATGATCGTTGCCGCTCCATTTCCATATTCCGTGCAGGATGGATTTAACTCATAATGGGATCTCCAGCTCCCTGTCTCACGACCATCCTTTGAGATTTCCTGCACACTGATCTTTTCCGCTGGTTTCGCAAGAATCTTTTTGTAGAGATTGATCATCTCCTTTGGATTTCCCTCCGCTATTTTATCTCCTTTATTGAGCAGAATAACCCGATCACAATAGCGGTTAATACTTCCAAGATCATGGCTTACAAAAATAATCGTCTTTCCAAGCTGTTTAAATTCCTCAAATTTTTTATAACATTTGTTCTGAAAAAATACATCCCCCACGGAAAGTGCTTCATCCACAATCAAAATCTCTGGATCAATATTAATGGCAACGGCAAAAGCCAGCCGCACAAACATGCCGCTGGAATAAGTCTTGACCGGCTGATAAACAAATTCCCCGATATCGGCAAATTCCAGTATCGCATCCAATCTGCTGTCAATCTCTTCTTTTGTAAAACCAATCATAGAACCGTTCAAATAAACATTTTCAATTCCCGTATACTCCATATTAAAACCGGCACCCAATTCCAAAAGAGCAGAGATTCTTCCTTCGATCTTTACCTCTCCTCCTGTCGGTGTCACAATTCCGGTAATAATTTTTAAAATAGTAGACTTGCCGGAACCATTTGTCCCGATAATTCCGATTGTCTCCCCCTTTTTGACCTCAAAACTGACATTTTTTAACGCATGGTGCTCTTTATAGCGTTTTTTATGGCTAAATCCCAGAGCATCCACAATACGATCTGCCCGCTTATCATAGAGCTTGTATATTTTACTGACATCCTTTACACAAATTGCACAATCATTCATTCTCTAATCCTCTCTATAATACATCGGCAAAATGCGGTTTCAACTTTCCAAATATCCATTTGCCAATCAAAAGCATCGCGAGCGCAAAAACCCAAAAATAACAAGTCATCTCTGGATATTCCCAGAAACCAACCTTATTGATCAAAGCATCGCGATATCCCTGTACGATATAAAACATGGGATTGAGCTTTAGCAGTCTCATAATCACAGGACTAAAATGAATACTCTCATAATTCCACATAATCGGAGTCATCCAGATTCCAATCTGCAAAAAAATACCTACAATCTGACTTAGATCACGAAAAAATACCACGATTGGACTCGTGATATAGATTAGACCGCATACCAACACCGCCATACAGAAAGTATAGTAAACAACCTGCAGAGCATATAAATCTGGAAAATACCCATAACAGGCATACAAAAAAATAGCAAAACATACAAAAAACAAATGCACAAACGAAGCGGAAAGCACTTTCACCAAAGGCAGAATATCAATCCGAAAAACCACCTTTTTTACCAGATAATCATAATCAATCAAAGTATTTGTTCCACTGTTCCATGCCTCAGAAAAGAAAAACCATGGCACCAGACCCGCGATCAGCCATAGCACAAAGGGAGCTGTAATTCCATCTTTACCAATCTGGCTCCCATGCCCAAGCGCCTTTTCAAAAACAAACCAGTAAACCATAACCGTAATCACCGGTTGAATAAACGCCCAGATCACGCCTAAATAGGAGCCGGCAAATTTCCTTTTGAAATCGTCTTTTGCCAGCTTTCCCAAGAGCTTTCTTGTCTTCCTACGTTCTTCTTTCTTCTCTGTTATATTTTCTTTTATATTTTCTCTCATCATATTTATTGCTCAAATAAGAACATTCCTTTTACTTGTGATAATCTTTGATTCCGCCCCAAAGCCTATCTTTCTCTGACAAAATTAAATCTTCTCTCGTCATTCCCTCCGGCATCGGCCACTCTACTCCAATTTCTGGATCGTTCCACAAAAGTCCTCCCTCGTCATTGGCATGATAAAAATCAGTGCATTTGTAGGCGAACTCCGCATAGTCGGATAATACTACAAAGCCATGCGCAAAATTCTTTGGAATAAAAAATTGCTTCTTATTTTCTGCAGATAAACGAACGCCATACCATTGACCAAACGTCGCAGAACCCTCTCGTAAATCCACTGCCACGTCGAACACTTCTCCATTAATCACGCGAACCAGCTTGTCCTGCGGATAATTGATCTGAAAATGCAGACCACGGAGCACTCCCTTTTTAGAAGCAGACTGATTGTCCTGCACAAACCTACAGTCGATTCCGGCTTCCGCAAAGTCATTATAATTATAGGTTTCCATAAAATAGCCTCTTTCATCCCCATGAACCGTCGGCTCAATCACCCGCAATCCTTCAATATTTCCACAATTTGTTACTTTTATCTGACCCATATTTGATTTCCTTTCCTATTCTTATGTATGGCTTAGAGGGCCTCTATGGACACCGCTAGGCTATATTTGAGAGATTATACCACAATTGGGAGAAAGTTGCAATTTTTATAAATTTTCCAATATATTAAATTATTCCTATCTATTTTGGGATATTATACATTATTCCATCAAAATTAACAATATTAATAACCTTCCACCAACTTTCTTTTTGTGTTTTTAATTAACAACTCAATTTTCCCCTTTTTTTACTCTTAACATTAAATATTCTTTTATTGCGCTAATATAGCTATCGTGTTATAATATTTAAAATTTTAGCAAACACTATTATACATTTTATATGTTTTTTTAAGACACATTTTCAAAAGGAGTATTCAAAAAATGAAGAAATTATCCACCTCTCTTTTAGCAACCATCGTCACTACAAAGAGAAAAACGCTTAACATGACTCAGGCACAATTGGCCGAACTTACCGGAATCAATAGATCCCAGCTTTCGAGACTTGAACAGGAGGAATATCTTCCTCTTATCCCCCAACTGGAATCTCTCGGGGAAGTCCTTGGATTTGACCTGGATGATGTATTTATCAACTCTGCTAACAAAAAAATACCATCTCCTTCCCCTGTAAAAATTGCAGTTGCCGGTACCGGCTATGTCGGACTATCGATCGCAATATTACTCGCACAGCATAATCAGGTCGCAGCTGTCGATATCATTCCGGAAAAAATTGCGATAATAAACGATAAAAAATCTCCCATTCAGGACGAGTATATTGAGAAATATCTCAAAGAAAAAGAACTTAGGCTTACCGCCACATTAGACGGAGAAACAGCCTATCGTGATGCAGATTATGTGGTGATAGCAGCTCCAACA
>JAAVYC010000249.1 GCA_022790905.1 Lachnospiraceae bacterium
CCACTGTCACATCCAACGGAACATCCATAATCAAGTTAATATTTTCCTGTTGGAATGCACCTCCCATTGCCCCCATAAACGGCTGGAACTGTGCCGGCTGTACATTGACGGGCTGACCCGCATACATCTGAGACATATCCTGCATCATCGGTTGACCCATCATAGGCTGGCCCATCATCGGTTGACCCTGCATTGGTTGGCCCATCATAGGCTGACCCATCATCGGTTGACCTTGCATAGGCTGGCCCTGTTGTCCTTCTTGCATCTGCTGGCCCTCCTCTGTTGGTGCTTCTGCCGCATTTGCGGCTGCATCTTCTTCCATGTTATGTCTAATACTTTCACACATCTCTCTCGCAAAGGAAATCGGGTAGAGCTGCATCATTTCGCTGTCCACCAAATCTCCAATCTCCATTCTAAAAGAAATTTTAACAAACTGCTTTTTCAAAAATTCATCAATGGTATCTTCATTCATGTCCTCTTGAAGATTCACTAAATCCGCCTGTGGAGGACTGATGTCAATCGTCTTATTCAACATAGATGAAAGAGATGTCGCTGATGAACCCATCATCTGATTCATGGCCTCACAAATTGCACTCAAATGCAATTCTCCCAGCTCTCCATCTGTATTTGTACCATCACCGCCCATCATTAAATCCGTAATAATTTTGGCATCATCCTCTTTCAAAATAAGAAGATTATCTCCATCCAATCCAACTGTATAGGCGATTCTTATAAAAACACACGGCCTCTCATAATTTTGTGTGATCTCATCCCAAGTAGCCATACTGACAACCGGTGTCGAAATTTCCACCTTCTGATTTACCAGTGAAAATAATGTAGTTGCTGCTGTTCCCATACTGATATTGGCAATTTCACCAACCGTATCGATCTCTGAATCTGTCAATTTTTCTTCAGAATCAGTTCCACCATTTTCATTCTGTATGGTCTCGGCATCATTCAGCAATGCATTAATCTCCTCTTGCGATAATATTCCATCCATTACTTCACTGCTCCTCTCTTATTACTGATGTAATTCTTACTGCATATTTATCACCTGTTGAACCGGGCAGCGCAGTAAACTTCTTCATATTCCCAACAAAGACATCCAGCTCACTATCCACTTTTGTATCAAGTCGAATAATATCTCCAACCTGCAACCCTGAGAAATCACTGACAGAAATCGTACTGTTGCCCAAAACGGCTTTCACTGGCATTGGAGCCTTTGAAATCAACGCTTCCATCGCCTCTGTATACTGTTCTTCATCCTTATTCTGCATAGTGGAATACCAATATTTTGTATTTAATTTATCCATAACATTTTCCAATGTAAGATACGGCAAACAGATATTCATTAAACCTTCCACTTCACCGATTCTGATATTGATCGTTACAATCGCCGTCATCTCAGTCGGTGTAATAATCTGCGCAAATTGAGAATTTGTCTCAATCCTTTCCAACCTTGGCTGAATATCTACTACATTCTCCCAGGGTTCCCTGAGCAAATTGACCGCAACCGTTAAAATCCTCTCTATCACTAAAAGCTCTATCTCAGAAAAATCCCTCATCTTATCGAGTGGTTCTCCCAATCCTCCAAGCATTCTATCTACCATGGTATAGCCTATATCAGATGCAAGCTCCATCAAAATATTGCCTTTTAATGGTGCAAAATTGACCATCCCAAGCAAAACCGGATTCGAGAGCGCATTAGAAAACTCAAGATAAGTTGCCGCTTCGGCATTCATAACCTCAACCTGCACGCTTTTCCTTAAATATACGGTTAAATTTGTTGACAGTAACCGTCCATAATGTTCAAAAATAATTTCCAGAGTACGCAAATGCTCCTTGGAAAATTTTGCAGGTCTTGCAAAATCATACACTTTTATGGGTTTCTCGTCACTGTCCTTTACTTCCTCAGCTTCTAATTCACCACTGCTGAGCGCCTGCAATAAACTATCTATCTCATTTTGCGATAAGGTCTCGCCCATGAAATCTCACCACCTGTCCGTCTACTTATTTCTATCTCTACTGACTCGTTACACTCGAAAATCCTACACTGACAATAAAATCTGAATCAAACAAAACCTGTAGATTCTTTAAAATTTCATCTTGGACTGCCTGTTGATCGCTCCGAAATTCTTCATAAGTATAACTAGAAACCACATTGTTAATTTCATTCGTTATGATACTCGATTTTTCTGCTATTCCCGCACCGTAATCTTTATAGCCATCGCTCTTATTATCCATAGAAATCGAGGCTTTTAACACGACATAATGTTCTTTTCCATCGTCACCCGGTTTAAAATTAATTGTCATCTCATTTTCTAAATCATAGGTTGTAATCTGGTCCATTGGAACGGAAGTTGCTTTTGCACTGCTGTCTCCGTTCATTTCTAATTTAATTGCCGAGGCAACTGAATTGACTAATTCGTTCGATTTTTTCGTCTGCGGAACAATGGCAATTGCCATAATCGCCGTCAATATCGTATTTACCAACACCAGAGCCAATATCAAAACTGACATCAAATTCTTCTTCATAATATTTCCTTTCTTCTATTCTTCTGTTGCAGATGAATTATAAGAATTATAGATTTTAATTTCAACTCTCCGATTTTTCGCTCTTCCCTCCGGAGTCGCATTATCTGCAACCGGCACATAATCTCCACGGCCGGAAGATTTCACATATCCCGGATTCAAATTTGTTATCCCGCGAACATAATCTGCAACCGTCAACGCCCTATACATAGACAACACATCGTTACTCTCATACTTATTTGTATGTATTGGAACGTTATCTGTATGTCCTTCTATCTCTATAATATTATGATCATATCTTCCCAAAATTGCACCAATCTTATCGACCAACGGATAAGCATCCTCTCTGATATCTGACGATCCCGAATCAAACAACAGTGCGCCATTTAAGGTTATCAGTACATACTGGGCATTGAAATCAACTTCCACTTCATCCTGAATTCCCTCTTCCTTTGTCTGCTGTTCTACTTCTTCTGCCATCTGCTCAGATTCTTCTAGAGCCTTCTGTTCATATCGTTCTTCCACGTCGTCGTCTTCTTCCTCCGACGAAGAATTCGCTTTTTCCTGATAAAATTGATCCAAAAACTCCAGCTGACTAACGCCTGCAGAAATCATCTGCCCTTCTCCTATCGTGGAACCGCCGGACGGTAAAATACTAAAACTACTCTGTAAAGAGGCAATTACCATCTCGAATTTCTCTGCATCTACTGTAGACATTGAGAACAACAGTACGAAAAAGCACAGCAATAAATTCATCAGATCACTAAACGTCGCCATCCATGCCGGTGAACCTTGTGGTGGTTCTTCTGGCTTTTTCTTTGCCATTATTCTTCACCTCCACCTGCTCCTCCATCAGAAAAACTCTCTCTAACTGCCGGAGACAAGAATGATTTCAATTTTTCTTCTATTACACGTGGATTTTCACCTGCCTGAATAGACAAAAGACCTTCCACAGTAACTTCTTTCAACATAATCTCTGTTGCATTCATCGCTTTTAGCTTTTCAGCGGTTGGGCTACAAAGCCAGTTCGCAACCAAGGAACCATACAATGTTGTGATCAAAGCAACCGCCATCTGAGGACCAATTGCCGACGGATCATCCAATTTTTTTAACATGTTAATCAGACCGATCAGTGTACCAATCATACCCCAGGCAGGCCCCAACTCAGCCCATTTCTCCCAGACTCCGATTACTTTTTTATGACGATCTTCAATACATATGAGATCTGTCTCTAAGATACCACGAACCAATTCTGGATCTGTACCGTCAACGACTAGCATGACACCCTTTTTCAAAAAGGCATCTTCAATTCCTGCTGCCGCTTCTTCTAGTGCAAGTAATCCTTCTTTTCGGGCTATGTTTGACAGATTAATGATGTTTCTAATCACTTCTCCTGTGTCTACTGTGTCATTTTTGAAAATATGCCGGATTCCTTTCATTCCATTGATAAAATCCGGTAACTGATTTGACATCAAAACACCCGCAACCGATCCTCCAATCGTGATGATAAATGATGGTAAATCAGCAAAGTTTCCAAACGCCGTCACACCACCACTTGTCAAGATACCTATGACAACCATTACGACGCCGAGCAACATACCCGCTAAAGATGCGATATTCAATGTGTCCACCTACCTATTCCCGTAATTTGACGACAAATTTTGTGAAAACTATGTCGTTTCTCACATTGTTCGCCATAAAAATCTGTACTACCATCTTACTAGATTTTTTCTTTCTTGTCTATCCTATTTAAAATAATTTTTTTGGTATTTACGAAATATTTCGTAAAAATTACACAGATTGAGATAGATTTTCCCTTCTCTGTCCTTTTTTTCCATTTACACAACATATAGGGGAACGGTTCCCTTCCATTCCCCTATATATAAAAATTTACTGTCTCATTATCGTTTCAGGTTAATCAGTTCTTCTAACATCGTATCAGAAGTCGTAATAATTCTAGAGTTTGCCTGGAAACCTCTCTGCGTTACAATCATGTCTGTAAATTCTGTTGACAAATCTACATTAGACATCTCCAAAGTACCCGTAGACATACTTCCGCCTCCTGCTGTGACATCGACACCAATTCCATCAAATTCACCTGAATTCAATGTTGTAATATAGCAGTTATCTCCTACTTTTTCAAGTCCCATCGCATTTGCAAACTGTGCAACTGCAATCTGACCTAACAGCACAGTATTTCCATTGTCATAGGAACCATAAATCTTTCCATTTGAATCTGCAAAAAGGCCAATCATCGCACCCAACTTTTTACCAACACCGGTCTGGCCATCTACATCACCAGGATCCATACCGATAGAAGATACACCACCGTTGTCAAACCATTTTGTACCTGTAAAGTCAATATCAATATCTGCAAAATTGCCGCCCAAAGCGCTTACATTCAACATCTGGTTTTCATCTCCGGCCGCTCCAATATACTCAAAGACTCCCTTGTCTGCATCAAATTTTAATTCAAATGAAGCACTTGGAACCTGAGCCGTTACCTGACCGTTTGCTAACGTCACATTATTGGCATAAGGGGATACACCAAAAGCCTCTGTCAGAGTTTTGGTATCTCCACCTTGCACGATAGAATAAACTCCTCCACCACCGTCAACAACTTCTCTGAGTGTTCCCTGAGCAGTATCATACATATAAAGTTTGCTGTTGTAACTGAATACATTTCGGTTCTGATTTACGACTTCCCAACCGGCTCTTGGTGTATATGTTTTGTTTTCCGTTTGTATTGCACCAAAAAGCTGTCCGATATAATTCGGATCATATGTTCC
>JAAVYC010000030.1 GCA_022790905.1 Lachnospiraceae bacterium
AACAGTCAACAGAAGAGGATATCCGTAAAGGGTGTCAGGAAGCGATTAAGTATAATTGTAAAGCATTCTGCTATTCTTCATCTGAGTGGACACCGGTTGTGGTGGAAGAATTGAAGGGAACAGACCTTATGGTCGGAGCTGGAATCGGATTCCCGTTTGGTCAGCAATCTAGTGCAGTAAAAGCATTTGAGACAGCAGAGGCAGTTCGTTTGGGGGCGACTGTACTTGACAACTGTATGAACGTAGGAGATTTAAAAGATAAGAAATATGACAAAGTTCTCGCAGAGTTCAAAGAGTATGTGGATGCAGCACAGGGTGTCATGACAAAAATGATTATTGAGACTTGCTACCTTACAAAAGAGGAAATTGCAACAGCTACAAAGTTAGTATGTGAAGCAGGGATTGACTGGGTTAAAACATCTAGTGGACAATATGCAGGACCATCTGTACAAGATGTTAAAATCATGGTTGACAATGTAAAGGGAAGTAAGACAAAAGTTAAAGTTGCAGGCGTAAAAGACCCAAGACCACAGAACGCATTCTGTTTCTTCCAGGCAGGTGCAGAGTTGATTGGAACAAGGGCGGCAGTTGAAATTTTAGATGCAGTAGATGATTTAAGACAACTCGGTTTCATTCCGGAGTATGTAGGTGACAAATAAGGGTTAGAAGCGAAGACATATGGATAGGTATTTGAGAAGGTAGGAGGAAAAAACGATGTTAACTGTAAGGGAATTTGCGAAACATTTTGATTTAGCTCTGCTGGCACCTGATGCGCAGGAGCAGGATATCGTGACAGCATGTGCTACAGCGGCAAAGTATCAGGTGAATTCTGTAAACGTGAATTCTTGTTGGGCGGAAGTAGCAAAGAGAGAATTGGAAGGTACCGGTGTAGGTCCAAGTGCCGTTATCGGTTTCCCGTATGGAGCATGTATTTCTGAGTGCAAATATTTAGAGTTAGAAAAAATGGTAGAGCTAGGCTGTACAGCGTGTGATATGGTTATCAACATTGGTGCCATGAGAGATCACAACTATGCACTCGTAGAAAAAGAAATCAAAAAATTTGTCGAGATCTGTAAACCGGCAAATTGCGATACAAAATTGATCTTTGAAGTTGGATTCCTGACAGATGAGATGATCGCTGATTTGACAAAGATTTGCTGTGAAGCAGGCGTTACATACGTAAAGACTGCTACGGGAAGTCAGGCGTTCCCTGACATTCATCAAGTAAAGATCATGAGAGAGAATCTCTCAGGTGATACAAAGATTAAGGTGTCAGGGGTGCCTAGAACATTTACACTTCCTGCTGCTATGTACGCATTTGAGCATCTTGGGGTGAGCTTGATTGGTACTAGAAGCGCAGGTAAGATCGTAGCTGCATACGAAGAATACTTAAACGAAATTAAATAGTAGAGTAGGTATTAAAAATCGAATAATGGGGGTAGCAAGATGGCAAATTATTTTGTTTCTATAGATATTGGAACGACAGGTACAAAAGCGATTGTTTTTGATGCGAAAGGCAATATCAAAGGAAGCGGTTCGTTTGATACACCGACGTATTTTCCGCGTCCGGGTTTTGTAGAGCAAGAGATGTCTGAGATTGTAGAATTGTTATACAACGCAACAAAATATGCTGTAAATGATTCCGGAGTGGATCCGAAAGACATTGCAGGTGTTGCTTTCTCACATATGTGCTGTTCTTTTGTACCGGTAGATCGCGAGGGTAATTATCTGAGTCGCGCGATTCTTTGGAATGATTTCCGCGGTGAAGAGATGTTCCCATATATGCGTGAACGTTTAGAAAAGAACGGAATCAGCGAGTTGGATGACTACAACTTTACGGGTTATCCATTTGGTCCACTGGCTACAACGCCAAAATTCCTTTGGATTAAGAAGAACCAGCCTGAGATCTATGAAAAAACTTATAAGTTCATCGGTCTTGAGGCAGTGATGATCAGTGCGTTTACAGATAACAAAGATGAGTACTGGGATGACAAACCAGGTCTCACCTATACAAAACTCTCTAATAATGACACATTTGAATTGGACCCGAAGAGAGCAGAGATCTATGATATTGACATCAACAAATATCCTGGAAGAAAAGATCCGGGTGACTTTGTTGGCAAAGTGACAGACAGAGTTGCCAAATTAACGGGCTTGTTGTCCGGAACTCCGGTTTATTGTGGAGCTGGAGATCAGCGATGTGCGGCAGTAGGCGCCGGTGTTGCAAAAGATGGTATGATTTCTGGTGTGCTTGGAACAGCTGGTGTTATTCATGCATACAGTTCAAAACCGGTTCGTCATCCAGAAGGAAAAATTTCCATTATGGGACATGCGGGAACAGGACATTGGCAGGTGGAGGGTTCTTCGAACTCAGGAGCTTCTTCCTTGCGCTGGTATAGAGACGTATTTTGCCAGAATGAAGTTGCATTTTCTAAATTGTCAGGAAAAGACATTTACAGTATTATCAGTGATCTGGCAGCGAAGTCGCCGGTTGGTTCAAACGGTGTCATCTGGGCTCCTTGGTTAGGCGGCTGTGATTGTCCGAGATTCGATGGTAATGGACGTGCGACATTTACAGGAATCTCCTTCTCGCACAACAAAAATGATATGGCTCGTTCCGTTTTAGAGGGTGTATGTTACGAGATGAAGAGCATGATCGACGATGCAGACCGTACGCTTGGATTCAAAACTGAGACGTTACGTGCGGTTGGCGGTGGTGCAAGATCCCGTCTCTGGAATCAGATTCAGGCAGACGTTTATAATAAGAAGATTGAGACATTGAAATGTGAAGAGTCTACAGCGCTTGGAGCAGCAATGTTTGCAGCAATCGGATCTGGTACATATTCCGACATTCACGAAGCAATTGATAATATGGTTCAGGTGGATTACTGTCTTGAGCCGGTTCCGGAAAATGTAGAGCGTTATGCAGAACTCTATAAGATCTATACAGAACTTTACGAAGATTTAGCAGTGCGCGTATTCCCGGCAATTAAAAAATATCAGGATAAATGTTTTGAAGAGTAAGAGGTAGCAATCAGGGCAGAATCTTTTCTGCCCTATGATTTCTCGTTTAAAGGAGGCAAAATCCTTATGGAATTTACATTTTATACTGCAAATAAAATTGTTTTTAAACAGGGCGCACTCAAAGAGTTAAGTGAGCATATTGGCAATCTTGGAAAAAAATTTCTTGTTGTGATAGATCCTTTTTTTGCAGAAGGTCCGGCAATGACAACTTTGGCGGATCAGATCAAAGCAGTTGGAGCTGAATATATTGTTTTCAGCGAAATTTGCGGAGAACCTACCGTGGATTTAGTAGATGAAGTCAGTCAGCTGGCGATAGAAAATAAATGCGATGCAGTGATTTCCCTTGGCGGTGGAAGTTCGATTGATATCGGAAAAGCGACAGCTGCCATTATCACAAACGGTGGACCGTCGATCGATTATTTGGAAGTAGTTGGAAAAGGAAAAAAAGTGGTCAATGAGCCAGTACCATTTGTATCTATACCAACGACCGCGGGAACGGGAAGTGAAGTGACGAAAAATGCAGTGCTCGGTTCTAAGACACAGGTTTTTAAGCGATCGATGCGCGATGACAAAATGGTGGCAACAATTGCAGTTATTGATCCAGAGCTGAATCTTGGCTGTCCAAAAAAAGTTACAGCCACAGCGGGTATCGATGCGATGACACATTTGATCGAAGCTTATACGACATTCCGTGCAACACCGATTAGTGATGCCCTTGCACTCAGAGGAATCGAACTGGCTGGAAAATATCTACAGCGTGCTTATGAGAATGGAAATGATATAGAGGCACGTGAAGGCATGTGTGCAGCAGCTTTATTAGGTGGAATGGCATTTGCAAATTCCGGCTTGGGCGCAGCACATGGTTTTGGAATGGCAGTGGGAATCAAATACCATCTGCCGCATGGAGAAGCTTGTGGTATCTCACTCCCACATGTAGTGCGTTTGAATGCGAAAGCATGTCCTGAGAAAATGGACAAATTAGGAGAAGCATTGACAGGAAAGCGTTTTGTGAATCCGGGAGAGGGTACACAGGCAGCCATTGACTTTTTGTTCGATTTGAACAAAGCAATCGGCATTGAACCGGATTATAAATATTTGAACATACCGGTAGAGGAAGTGGCAGAGGTAGCACTCGGAAGCCGTGGAACGAGTATGACAAGCAATCCTGTTCAATTGAATGATGAAGAATTGATTGCATTTGCAAAAGAAATTATGTAAATAAAAATATGTGTGTAATTAAAATAATATACAAAGTAACAGGAGGTTTTTTATTATGGCAAAGTATTTAGTGGGACTTGATGGTGGAACGACTGGTTGTAAGACTTGTATTTTCGATTTGGAAGGTAATTTAATGGGAAGCGATTACAGAGAGTATCCTTGTTATTATCCGCATCCAGGTTGGGTAGAGCAGATTGAGGAAGACTTGCTTCCTGCATTTTATGACAGCATTAAAGCGGCTATTGACAATTCTAAGATTGATCCGAATGACATCATTGGATTTGGTTTCTCAAGCCAGGGTTCTGTAATCGGTCTTTTAGATGAGAACGGTGAATTAATTCGTCCATGGGTAGGCTGGCAGGATACCAGAGGTTTCGATGAGGGAACAAAATATCTGACCGATAGAATGTCAAGAAGTGATATTTATAAATTGACAGGTGACCCGGTTGGAAGTTGCTTCTCAAATGGAAAATTAGCTTGGTTGAAGATTCATGAGCCAGAAAATTGGGAAAAGACAGCAATGTTCTCCACTATGCAGGATTATTTCCTGAAAAAATTTGGTGCAGACGGATATTATACCGATTATTCTTCCGCAAGCCGTGAAGGTATGATGGATATCGATAACGAGTGTTGGTCTAAAGAGCTTCACGACATGTTGGGTATTGATTTATCCAAACGTGCAGAAATCGTAAAAGAGCCTGGTAAGGTTGTTGGACATATCGGTGAGGAAGTATCAAAGAAATCTGGACTTCCTGTTGGAACACCAATCAGTATCGGTGCTCATGATCAGAACTGCTGTACATTCGGTGCAGGAGCTGTAGACAACGGAACAGCTGTACTCGTTATGGGTACCTTTGGATCTTGTTTCGTAGTTTCCGATAAATCCATCCGTGACCCGAAAGAAAGACTGGTTGTAAAAGGAAATCATGGTTGTGGCAACTACACAATCGAGGCATTCTCCAATACAGCAGCATCTTCTTACAGATGGTATCGTGACGTTTTCGGCGATTGGGAAAAAGAAGAGGCTAAGAGAACAGGAAAAGATCCATATGATATCATTAATGATCAGATTGCAACCTCTCCAATCGGAGCAAACGGAGTGACATTCCTTTCCTTCTTACAGGGTGCCAGCGGAGCACGTATTAACGGAAATGCAAAAGGAACTTTCGTGGGAATGACTCTTGGAACGAACAAAGCAGATATGGCTCGTGCCGTTATGGAAGGAATTTGTTACGAGATGAACGACATCATCTGTGCTGAGGAAGCTTCTGGTATCAAGATTGATAAGATTCGTCTTGCAGGAGGAGCTGCAAAATCTCCATTATGGTGTCAGATGATGGCAGACATCTTTAAACATCCAATTTGCATTCTTGAAAATGGTGAGGCTGGATGTCTCGGAGCAGCTTTGTATGCAGGTGTTGGTGTTGGAGCTTACAAAGATTGTCATGAGGCAGCAAAAGTGGTTCGTTTGACAAAAGAGTACACACCGAATCCTGACAATTATGAAGCATATGACAAAGCATACCAGAGATTCTGCGATGTATATGATGCATTAGATGGAAAGATTTTCTAAAAAATTATTGAAATGAATTCTTAAGTGATGAGATGAGAATGTACCCGGAGATGGGAATTCTCTGGGTACATTCTCAAAATAGAATTTGTTCTCTGATGGGAGGATTTTATGAAGTACGATACGATCATATTTGACTTAGATGGAACTTTGTTAAATACTCTTGACGATTTAGCAGACAGTATGAATTACGCATTAAAAGAATGCGGTTATCCTCTGCGGGAGAGAAATGAAATTCGAAGGTTTATTGGAGGTGGGGCGAAAGTTCTCGTTTCCAGCTCTGTGCCAGAGGGGCTTTCAAAAGAGGAGATAGAACATTGTCAATCCGTATTTTTGGATTACTATGTAAAACATTCAAATGATAAAACAGATTTGTACCCAGGAATGAAAGAATTGGTACATACATTGGCAGAGGCCGGATATCGCCAGGGTGTGGTATCAAGTAAGGGAGACGGCCCTGTAAAAGATTTGATTTTTGGTTATTTTAGGGAAGATATCGGGATTGCAATTGGTCAAAGAGATGATCTCAAGAAAAAACCTGCTCCGGATTCTGTCTTAAAAGCAATCGAGATGTTGGGTTCGACAGTAGAGAGATCTATCTATGTAGGGGATTCGGAAGTTGATGTGGAAACTGCAAAGAATACAGGAATTCCATGTGTGATTGTGACTTGGGGATTCCGTGACAGAGAAGAATTAGAAGCGTTGAAACCAGACTATATTGTGGATACCAAAGAACAACTAGAGGCAATCCTCATGGGAAAATAAAATGTTTTTCTGTGATGAAATAAATTTTAATTTTACTAACATTTAATTTTATTAACAGGAGGTTTTTAAAATGGTGAATATCAGTTTAAAATCATTAGGACTGGAAGCAGTTCGCGGCGAAGAGGCTTATGTGGAAAGAGTAAAAGATATGCCAATTTGCAAGAAAGATTATAAAGATCTTTCTGAATTTGGAAAATATGTTGGTGTAACAGATCAATTTAAAGATGTTATCAACACATTCCAGGTAGCAGACGGTGAGACTCCGGCAGGATTCAAAAGAGAATTAGTGCTTGAAAAAGACGGCGTGATTAAAGTAGATTTAGTAAGAGATATTTCTTATGATAAGAATGGAATCTTAAGACCTACAAACGTTCTTTTCTCAGCAGACAGTGCAAATCCATATGAAGTGGGACCAATCAGTCCATTGCTTGCAAACTTGACATGTAACCCGGGTATCGTTTATGACTTATTTATTAACAATCCAGAAGCAAATGTAGGTAATGTGTATAAGAACCGTGACGAA
>JAAVYC010000031.1 GCA_022790905.1 Lachnospiraceae bacterium
AATACTTTTTTGGCCTCCTCCTGACCAATCACATATTCATCCAAAAAACTTTTGAGTTCTTCTGGCTTATAGAGATGAATCTCCTCCGCCATCTTTTCATGGTTATGAGTCTCTTCCTCCTCGAACTCTTCTTCTATAATCTCTGTACAGACGTCCACACATTCATCGCAAATATAAGCACCATTTGGTCCAGCAATCATTTTGCGCACCTGTTCTTGCGCTTTTCCACAGAATGAACATCTGATTCTGTCTTCCATATTACGGTTCGCCATATATTCTCCTTTCATCCGAAAAAAGGGCCTCCCAAAACGTTTCTCTTTCATTTTGAGCTGCCCTACTCACAATTATCTGCTTGTAATAATACTATCAATAATGCCATATTCTTTTGCTTCTTCGGCACTCATGTAATAATCGCGTTCTGTATCCATCGCCACTTGTTCAATCGGCTTTCCCGTATTTGCAGCAATAATCTCATTTAACTTTTTCTTTGTCTTTAATATGTTCTCCGCCGCAATCTGAATCTCTGTTGCCTGTCCTCTTGCTCCTCCAGACGGCTGATGAATCATAATTTCTGCATTCGGCAATGCCATTCTCTTTCCTTTCGCACCACCTGCTAGTAAAAACGCTCCCATGCTCGCCGCCATGCCAATACAAATGGTCGAAACGTCACATTTGATGTACTGCATGGTATCATAGATCGCAAAGCCGCAAGTAACCACACCTCCTGGTGAGTTGATATAAAAATTAATATCTTTTCCTGGATCTTCTGACTCCAAAAAAAGCATCTGAGCGACAATACTGCTCGCTGTCACCTCATTTACCTCTTCTCCTAAAATAATAATCCTGTCTTTTAACAATCTGGAATAAATATCGTAAGAACGCTCACCACGACTGTTCTGTTCAATGACATAAGGGATATAACTCATCATTTAACCTCCATATTTAATGTTTTGAAACCTCTCGCAAAACCCACTACAGACTGATTCCAATTTAAATCAGAATCAGTCTGTATCATTTCGTTTATTTTTCTTCCTTATCCGTCTCTTCTTTCACCTTTTTCCTCGGTTTTGCTCTTTCCTTTATATTTTCCATAATCAAATCTACAGCCTTTTGAATAGCCAAATCATTTTTGACTGCCTGCTTTTCATTGTCTGAAGCATACTGTCGTAAATTCTCGACATCTGTTCTATACGCAACAGCCATTCTCTCAAATTCTTTATCTAGCTCTTCATCTGTCACCTCTATATTCTCAACTTTTGCAATTTCTTCAAGAACCAGAGAATTCTGAATCTGCTCAACAGCTTCTGGACGAACCTGTTCTTTCAGACTGTCAATTGTTGCCCCCGAGAACTGCATATACTGCTCCATGCTAAGTCCCTGCTGCGCAATTCTGTTTGCAAAATCGTTGACAATATTATTCACCTGCATCTCAACCATAGGAGCAGGAATATCCATCTTAGATTTATCTACAATCTTACGGATGGCCTCTCTCTCTTTCTCGCGCTTTGCAGAGTCTTCTTTCTGTTTTTGAATCTTTTCCTTGAGATCCTCTCTATATTCTGCTAATGTCTCAAATTCGGACACGTCCTGAGCAAATTCATCGTCTAACTCCGGAAGTTCTTTTCCCTTGATCTCGTTAATCTTTACTTTAAATACCGCTGGCTTTCCTGCCAACTCCTCCGCCTGATATTCTTCTGGGAAAGTCACATTGACATCCAGTTCATCTCCGACATTTTTACCGATCAACTGCTCCTCAAAATTGTCGATAAAGGAATGAGAACCAATTACTAACGGATAGTTCTCTCCTTTTCCACCTTCAAACGCTTCACCGTCTACAAATCCTTCAAAATCAATCACCGCCGTGTCGCCATCTGCTACTGGACGATCTTCGATCGTAATAGAACGCGCATTGTTGTTTCTCTGTCTCTCCACTTCTGCATCGATATCTTCTTCTGTCACTGTTGTATCAATCTTAGTAACAGTAACACCCATGTACTTGCCAAGTGTCACTTCTGGCCTCACTGCAATCAGAGCTGTAAAAATAAAAGGTTTTCCCTTTTCTATCTGAACAATATCAATCTCAGGATTAGAAACAATATCCAGTCCTGACTCTTTTGCCGCCGGTCCGTATTCCTTCTGTAACATGACATTTACTGCTTCTTCATAGAACATCTCCGGTCCATACATTTTCTCTACCATATTTCTCGGAACTTTTCCTTTACGGAATCCCGGAAGGCTGATACTATTTTTCTGTTTATTATATGCTTGTTGTAAAGCTTCTTCTACCTTTTCAGCAGACACTTCGATGGTAAGTTTTGCCATATTTTTTTCCCGATTCTCTACCTGTACACTCATGATTGCTATTTCCTCCTTCTATATAAATACTGCGATGTACTTTTTATTTAAAAAAACCGCCTAAAATTGTAAATTCCATATCTTTGCAGTCATTTAGAAATTATAGCACAACGCAATTAAAAATACTAGCTCTTTTTCAAACTTTATTTGTTTTTAGGGACAATACCCCAAGAAATTTTTTATAATATAAAAAAAGACCCAAAATTTGGTCTTTTCCAAATTTTGAGCCTCTTTTTTTCTGTCTTATTTTCCGGACATCTGCTCTTCCTGTTTCATGATCATTTTCTTGACCATTTCTCCACCGATAGAACCAGCCTGT
>JAAVYC010000032.1 GCA_022790905.1 Lachnospiraceae bacterium
ATCTCCTCTCCAATCGAGCTATTTACAAGTATATCTTTTCTAATTTTTACAAGCGTTATGTTAGCTTCTTTTATCGTAAGCACCTATAGAAATAAAACCATACATTTAATGTTCTCCTATCCTATCAAAAGGCAGAAAATTTTAGCAGCCCAGATGATAGCTGTATGGATTTTTAATTTTATTGCTTTAGTTGCAACAAAACTACTGCTTTATACCTGTGTGTCTTTAGGATCACAATCTATGCTGTCATCCTTCGTCATTGACTTTCAAATGGGAACTTTGTCTTTCTACCTTCAGCTCCTGATAAAATCAGTTGTGACTGTCAGCATGAGTTTTATTGCACTATTTATCGGAACAACTATGAACTCATCCAAAGCCACTATTATTACTTCCTTTATTCTGATCTTTCTCACGCAGGCAAATATCGGAGATCTTTCACTCGCGAATAACGCAATATTTCCTGTTATTCTAACGGTGATCTCACTTCTATTTGCATGGCTGTCTATTCGCAATGCGGAGACAAAAGACTTTTAAAAAACAATATCTTTATACAAAATTTCATCATGGAACCTGATAAACTGATATCAGAATCCATGATGAAAATTATTTATATTCTATTTCCGTTCTCCTTCCCATTCCATCACTTTTCCACTGTAAGCATCTATCTTAAATTCATATTGTATATTCTCATAGAAGAGATCCGCATCGTATTCCTGCCTGCCATCATCTCTCTCTAAATAAATCGAAACATCTTCCACTTTTGCTCCAGGTACACAATCCAGCACCGTCTGAACCGCCTGATCCTCTGGTATCACTTTGTCATCCGCGGAAGGTGATTTTCGGAAAGCATCTTCGTTGTCATAGGAAAATTTTAAAATCAAACCATCCTCTGCGCTCAACTCATATTCATACTCTACACCGTCCAAAGATTTGAACTCTATCTCAAATACTTTTCTTCCATCTTCCAACTCCTCTTTTACGGTATTATATTTCATGTCTTGCTTTTTGAGATCCGCATGTTCTAATGCAATTGTCAATGCTTCATCTCCCGTAATCCCCTGTGTATTCTCTGTCTGATTTTGATCGGTGACATTCTGATCTGCTCCGGTGGACTTCTGTTCCTCTCCACTGGTAATCGGATTCTTCAAATCTTTTGTTGAAGGATCCGCCTGATTTCCGCAGGCAGTCAGACAAAGTGAGAGTATCACTGCTGTCGCTCCTAACATTTTCATCCCATAATTTCGACCTGATTGTAGCATATTCCTCTTCATAAAATGATCCTCCTATACTTTAAAATAATATTTGATATTACTGATATGGAAGCTGAACGACAAATACGCTTCCATTGCATATTCCCTTTTCTTGTGTTCTCTCCTTAGAATGAACCGTCACGGTTCCTCCATGTCTACTGACAATTTCTCTTGTCAAGTACAGACCGACACCGCTACCCTCCTCTTGTTTTACTTCTTTCGTGTGACCGCGATAAAAACGTTTAAAAATCAAATGATATTCTTTTTTTGCAATTCCTATTCCCTCATCCTCAATCTCTATTCTCAAAAATGTAACTCGCTTCGCCATTCTTATGAAAATATGTTTTCCCTCTGGACTATATTTTATAGCATTCTCTAAAAGATTGATCAGAGCTTCCCCCATCCATTTTTTGTCATGTGCTAATTTTAAATTCTGTAACTCCTCTTCTGCTTCCATTTCTATTTCGATCTGTTTTTCATCGGCTTTGACATGGACACGGTTCACCGCCTCGATTAAAGTCTGAAAAATATCAGAATCTTCTTTTTTTATTTCAATCATACCGGCTTCCATACGCGATATCTGAAGCAGCGCTGAAAAAAGATTCTCCAGACCTTTTAACTGTTGGTCACATCTTTTCAAAAATTCTTCCTGCTCTTTAGGCTGCAAATGATTTTGCTGTAAAATCTCTATACATGTTTTTAATGCTGCCACCGGTGTTTTCAGCTGATGAGAAATATCGGTGACTAACGATTTTACCCCCTCCCTTTCTCTCTCACTCTCTTCTTTCCAAAGAGCAATGGTATCTCCTAGAGCTTCTAACTCCATCAAAACATTTGCCGCTTCCCCCTGTAATATAATCTCTGCCTCATATTGCCTCCCTTTTCGGAACGTATCCACAATTTCCTCCAGTTCCAAAAAAATCTCCTTTTGTTCCCTCCTTTTTCTGTTGTTATTTAGAAAAAGTAACAGAAGAAATAGAACATATAAGATAGAAGATCCAATTAGAATTATCAAAACATTTCTCTGATAAATGCCCCGATAATAATTTTTCCCATTTAAAGAATAACCATAATCCTCAATCGAATTATCCGTTTCAATTTCCCGTATCTCATTCTCTTTTAAAAGCTCTGCCGCTGTATCGATGCTCCCTTTTGCCTCCGTCATCTGAACCAAAATTTCCATTTTTTCGCGATAATCTCTTCGTTCCAGCCGGATTAATACGGCATCAAAGCAGAGAAACACTGTGAAAAGTAGTATTCCTATGAATACAGAAAAATATTTTTTTCTAAAAAAGGCTGCATTCTTTTGTCCAGACATATCCAAGCCCCCGTATGTTCTTAATATATTCTGGCTTTGACGTATCCTTTTCAATCTTTTCTCGCAAACGCCGAATATTGACCGCTATGGTATTATCGTCCACAAAATTTTCATCAATGTCAAATAAATTTTGCTGCAATTGTCCTCTCGAGAGAATCTGCTTCGGGTTCTCTAAAAACATTTGCAATAGCTTCCACTCATTTTTTGTCAGAGAAATCTCTCTCCCAGACTTCAAGATACGCATTTCTTTTCGGTAAAATTGAATGTCACCAGAACTCAAAATATCTTCCTCTGTTTCTGCCTTTCTCCTGAAAACTGCGGCAACCTTCAACATCAAAACCGAGAGACTAAACGGTTTTACAATATAATCATCTGCTCCCGCCTCATAACCCATGACCTGATCTAATTCCTGTCCCAATGCTGTTAAGCAGATAATGTGCATATTACTCTCCCCACGAATTTTTTTAATCAGATCCAAACCATTTCCATCGGGCAAGTTGACGTCGCAAATAAAAAGCTGCGGTTTTTTATCCCAAAAATACTGCTCCGCTTTCGCAATCGTGTCCGTCGAAATTACTTCATAGCCCTCCTTTTGCAAAGAAAAGCTAATCCCACGATTGATACTCTCCTCATCTTCCAGAATTAAAATTGTATTCTCCATAAATTCTATTTTTTCCTCTTATTTTTTATAAGTATAGCATTTTAAAAACTTTTTTGAAACCTTTTTTCTCTCCCAATTGTCTATATAATATAAACAGTTCAAAAAATCTAAAACATTTTCCCCCAGGCTAATGTTGAAAGGAGGCTCCGCAGTGAAAAGTCTAATAGAACAGACACTTTTAGACAACTATGAAAAATATTATCGCATCGCTTACAGTTATATGAAAAATGAACACGATGCTCTAGATGTTGTCCAGGAAAGTGCCTATAAAGCGATGAAACAGTGGAAAAAAGTAAAACAGGAGCAGTATATTGAGACCTGGATTTATAAAATCGTTGTCAATACTGCCCTGAATGTTTTAAAAAAGCAGCAAAAACATTCCTCGTACGAAGAATCATTGATTACAGAACCTTCGTATGAAGAAAATTTTGAACAGCATGATGATCTCATATCTCTTTTAGCCACTTTAGAAGAAAAAGATCGCACTGTTATTATACTTCGCTTTTTTGAGGATTTAAAAATCGAACAAATCGCTTCTATTATTGGAGAAAATTCCAATACTACAAAGTCTCGGCTTTATCGCGCAATACGCAAATTGCGATTAAATGCAGATATCACATCTTGTTCTTTATAAAGGAGGTTTTGAAATCATGAAAAGTACAGACAACAAAGATATTCAAAATTTAAAAAACGCATATAAAAATATTCCGGTCCCAGAAGAAGCAAAAAAGCGGATAGAAACAGGCATTGCCAAAGCCAATGAGAAAAATCGGGATACTAAAATTGTCACATTTGCCAAAGGATTTGGTATCACAGTCGCTGCTGCTATGGTCACAATCACAGTGCTCGCCAATTCCAATCAAAGTGTTGCCCATGCTATGACAAAAATCCCGATTATCGGAAGTTTCGCTAAAATTGTTACTTTCAGAGATTATCAAAACGAAACGAAAGACTTTAACGCCTCCGTTAAAGTGCCTAAAATTGAATCAGACGATGCTTCTTCTTCCGATTCCAAAAATTTGAAAAAGACAAACAAATCTATCGAGGAATACGCAAACGAGTTTATTTCGTTATATGAAACCGATTTAAAAGCCTCTAACGGAGAGGGCAATTATTCTCTAGAGTCTGATTACAAGGTAATTCGAGAAACCGATCAATATCTGGCGATTAAAATTGATACCACTCTGGTTATGGCAAGCGGTACACAGTTTACAAAAGTATTTAATGTAGATAAAACCACCGGATCTATGTTAAATCTATCTGATTTCTTCCAAAAAGACAGCGATTACATCAAAGTGATCAGTGACAACATCAAAAAGCAAATGGAAGAACAGATGAAATCCGACGAAAATATTTCTTATTTTTACAATTCTGATGTACCGGAATGGGATTTTCAAACAATCACGGAAGATACCAGTTTTTATTTCAATGAAAAAGAGGAACTTGTCCTCAATTTCAATGAATATGAGGTCGCACCAGGCTATATGGGAGCTGTCTCTTTCACGATTCCCCGCTCTGTGACAGACCCGCTTTTAAAGTAATAAACACGATACATGATGGCTGACAGATTATATACGATATGGCAATTCGATTTGAAAGGTGATGTTTTCATTTTCGCTCTCTGCCCGTATCGTTCCCCCGTGAAGCTCTATAATCTCTTTTGAAATTGCAAGCCCCAGCCCCGCTCCGCCGCTTTTCGTGGAGCGGGAAGTATCCAGACGATAGAATTGCTCGAAAATACGCTCTAATTTTTCCGGAATAATCGTCTGTCCACAATTGTGAAATACCATATGAAGCCTATCTTCCTCTATGGTTACTTCTATCGTAATGGTCGTATCCGGATAGCTGTAATTGACTGCATTTCGCAGTAAATTATCCAAAACCCTCTGCATTTTATCTACATCACAGGCGAACATCAAGTCTTGCGGGCAGGATAACTGAATCTTCAAGTTTTTCTCCCCTAACATCGGATGAAACTCATAAGTTAGCTGCTCCAGCAAACGGGTGAAATTGATATGTCTTATCTCCAATGTCAGAGTCGTCAGATTAAATCTTGTAATTTCAAAAAATTCATTGATCAATTCTTCTAAACGCTCCGCTTTTTCTAGCGAAATATCAATGTATTTCTTCTGTAATTGGGATGAAATTTCTTGTTCCTCCTTTAATAAAGTCAAATAACCAATTACAGATGTCAACGGTGTTTTTAAATCATGTGCCAAATAGACGATCAAATCATTTTTTCGCTGCTCTGCCTCTTTTGCCGCTCTCTCATTCTGCCGAACCTTCATTCTAAGTTCTGTAAAATTCAGGGCAATTCCCTTTAACTCCGCTGAAAGTTCAATCGGTGCATCTCCTGTATCGTAGATTTTTTCTACTGCTCCCGCAATCTCCTCTATCTGCTGATAGGGCTCTCTAAAAACGCGGTAAAGAATTCCTACAAATCCACCTATTATATATGCCGCAGCAAAAAACCAAAAATAGTTTGTAAACATATGTGCCAAACGGTACATAATATCATATTCCTGATATACCCGAAGTCGGTAAAAACCTTTGAGTGTGATGATCACAAATATTCCAGCCACCATATAGAATATCATCATAAACAGGGTCCAAAAAATTCGATTTTGCAGACTTCGCTGATTTTCTTTTGATAATTTACGGTTCAATTTGATATCCAACTCCCCATACAGTTTTGATAAATTTCGGTTTTCTGGACGGCTCCTTTAACTTCTCACGAAGTCTCCCGATATGAGCCATCACTGTATTATTATTATCCAAATATTTTTCTCCCCAAACTGCTTCAAATAATTCCTCAGAAGAGACAACTTTCCCTATATTTTCACACAAATACCAAAGCAAAGAAAATTCTGTAGGCGTCAGTGCAATCTCCTTCCCATAAAGTGTACACTTTCTGGAATTTTTGTTGATAATCAGTCCACGGACATCATATTCGCTAGCACTGTTTTCTTCCGCCACATTCTGATTATAGGTCGTATAACGCCGAAGCTGCGTCTTAACTCTCGCCACAACTTCCAGCGGATTAAATGGTTTTGTAATATAATCATCCGCCCCAAGCGTTAATCCTGTGATCTTATCCATCTCCTCCACTCTTGCAGTTAACATAATTACTGGAAAAAGAAATTTTTCTCGTATTTTACGAAGAAGCGCCAATCCATCAACATCCGGAAGCATAATATCCAAAAGAGCAAGACTGATCTCTGTATTTTGAAGACAGTCCAACGCATGTGTTCCATCATAAAATTTATAGACACAAAAGCCCTCATTTTTCAAATATACTTCTAAAAGATCTGCGATCTCTCTTTCGTCATCTACTACTAAGATATTTTCCTGCATGATATTATTACTCTCCTTTTTTATCCGACGCATAAGCATGTCTTTTATCGATATTTATTATATCATGGATAAACGATTTATGACATGATATCTCTTTTATGCGATCATGCAGGAATCATATTGATTGATTTCTTTTTAAACTAAAATTAATTTTTTTAGATGGACAGTGCCCAAAGACATTTTATTTGCCCTTGTAATCTCTCAAAAGACCATATCTTTTCACTATTCGATTTGCGATTCGGATCATTCACCTGAAATCCTGTTGCATTATAACCATAAATCAAAATAAAATGTCCCGTTGTCGTAAAATCTCCTGGTGCCATACTACAAACAATAACCTGTCCCTCATCCAGACGATTTTTCATGGAACTCTCCTCTAATGGAACTTCCGCACTGTTTAATCCTAATTTTGCTGCTCCTTCTGTCCAAAGGCTCCAGGATGTCCCTTCTGGAGCATAATATCCATTCTCATAGGAAAACTCTGCCATAACTCTTGGATTTTTTGTCGTATCTCCTGTCAGATGGACATACGCCATAGAAAGACAGGTAGGACCGCACCCTGCAACCCCTATCAATTCATCTCCATAAGAGTCATAGCCCCATCTTTTATCCCACTGTAAAAAAAGTGGAACTTGTCCTGCTCGATATTCTCCCGATAAATCAATGGTTCTTCCAATATAATTTTCTCGATCCTTATAACTTTTTGCAAAAGCTCCTGTTTCTGGATTACGCTCTACCATTTCCTGAAGCCATTGAGGATAAGAGGCCATCTCTTTTGGTGACACATTTTCCGCTGATACCTGTTCCGATGAAAAAAATCGAATTCCTACCCAGAATACACTGAGCAGAATCAAAAAAATTCCTACTATTTTCATGTTTCTTATCCTTCTGAGCCTTTTTTGGCGTCTTTTCCTATATATTCTCTTTTGATCCATACTGCATCTCTCCTTGTTCTTTTTCATTTTTTATTTTCTAACCATAGTATAGACCACAATCATTTCTCATTTTTATCACTCCTTCCATATCTTTCACCTTTTTTTCTTCCAAAATTCTTACGATTTTCTTACGCTCTCTTTTGTTTGATATAGATATCCAAATTCTTTCTGCTTTTTTCTTGCATTTTTCGATATTGATGTTAGAATAGTCCTATCAATTTAGTTTTTTATATTGTTTCATATAAGGAGGGGCAAAATGGACAACCGCAATAAAATCATTGACAATCTCAAGACAGTATTTACAGAAGTGGCCAATCAATTTTCTCTTCCTGAGAATACATTCTGTGTGAAAGATAATTTTTCAAAAACTGGTGCAAAAGCCGGAAACTTAATCTCTACGGAAATAGATATCCAAGAAATGTCTTTTCCGTATGACAAAAACAATAAAATTAAAAAATCTACGCTTGTTCTTTACATCACTCCAAACACCACTGTATTCGAGCTTATGATTAAAAAGTATATTTTTCACGCGATTCCTTTACCAGAAATCGCTACGATCACGAAAGAACCAGGCGATCATTATTTATATTTCCATGTTTCCTTTCCACTTGATGACAATTCCATCTACGATTATATAAAAAGTAATCTCGTCTATTCTATTACCAATTATGAATCCTCTAATTCTTTTGGATGTTGTTCGCAATATAAAGAGTGCTCTGAACAAAAAGAATGTTTACATAGCAATAAACTTTATGCCAAAGGATGCCGATATCGTGAAAATTTAGAAAATGGACAAATCTTTTACTAACCCTTTCTGCCGTATCATTAGTAAATCATAATTTTGAGGGATATCTCTATGTTATCAATTTGTAGTTTTGACTGTTGTAAGAAATGTGATGGTCTGATTGCTCATGATAA
>JAAVYC010000033.1 GCA_022790905.1 Lachnospiraceae bacterium
CGGACACATACAAAAAGAATAGACGCCTCTTCCGTTTTCTAGATTCGATGTCAATTTATAGGAAGCCGACGGTAGATAGCGCATATCCGCTCCTTTATACTGAACGCGATTGATCATCTCCTGCGGATGCTCAATGCGCAGTCCAACGGCAAAAGATTTCGCATCCATCGGAATCCCCCTTTTATAAAACATAGAAAAAGTATCTCTTGCACTGTGCCCAATGGCAAAGACCACCACATCTGTCTCTATCCACGTGCTCTTATTGATCTCTATTCTTTTTAAAGAGTTCTTTTCAATCTCTAGATCCGTCACTTCCTGCAAAAAACGTATCTCGCCTCCCATTTCAACAATGGCCTTTCTGAGATCCCCAATGACCTCGCAGAGCCGATCCGTTCCGATATGGGGTTTATTCATATAGAGAATCTCGGGATTGGCCCCATATTCCACAAAAGTCTCCAAAACATGGCGCCCTATCCCGCGTTTATCTTTAATCAGTGTATTTAATTTCCCGTCGGAAAATGTTCCGGCGCCGCCCTCGCCAAACTGTACATTAGAGGCGAAATCTAAATTCCCCGTCTCCCAAAAAGATACGACATCTTTTTTTCTTTCCTCGACTGTTTTCCCGCGCTCTAAAAGAAGCGGATCGTATCCCGCTTTTGCTAACTCATAAGCGCAAAATAGCCCTGCCGGACCGGCCCCCACAATCACAGGCCTGTGACAGAGAGGATTTTTTCCAGTCATCTGAAACTGATATGTAATTCTTTTGGTTAACGTAATATTTTTATCGTGAACTCTTTTGAGGATTTTTTCTTCTATTGGTGTTTTGATATCCACGGTATAGACATAACAGACTTCATCTTTTCGCCTGGCATCGATCGACTGTTTGACGATTTCCATATCTTGAATCTGCTCCGGAGTGATTCTGCATATTTTTGCCGCTTTTTTTAAGAGATCATTTTTATTATGTTTCAGAGGTACTTTGATTTGTTGTACCCGTATCATGTTCCATCCCCTTTCCTCTTTCTTGAGACCGCCGCAGCCGATTTTCCAGCCGCATATCCGCTAGACCACGCCCACTGTAAATTATATCCGCCGCACATCCCGTCGACATCCATCATCTCACCCGCAAAAAACAGTCCCTTGTGCAATTTAGACTCCATTGTCTCTTCGCTGATTTCTAACGTCGATACGCCGCCCGCTGTGACTTGTGACTGCTCAAACTTTCGCATCCCGATAATCTGAAATGGAAAACGCGTCAGATATTTGCAAATCCTTTCCAGATCCGCTGCGCTGCAATCGCCGGCCCGTCCGCTTTTACCCTGTTTCTTTTTAGAACTCCAATGCCCTGCACACTCTAACACTACTTCTAATAACTTGTGATGAAAAAGCCCATTTAGAGCCTCCAAAACGTTTCTGTCTCGCAGCATATAAAAACGTTTCAATAAAAAATCCTGCACATGATCTTTTGCTATTTCCGGCAAAAAATTGATTTCCGCTCTCACATTCTGACCTTTTAACAGTGCTTTTGCCGCAAAACGACTGACCTGAAAAACTGGAATACCTGAGATTCCATAGTCTGTCAGCTGAATCTCCCCAGTATCTTTCACAACAGATTGTTCTTCTATAAACAGTGATACCATTGCCTCTGCGCGAACGCCGGCAAGCCTTCCGGAAAAAGTCTGTTTTGCCTCCATCCCGACAAGGGCAGGTACTAAATCCGTTATGTGATGTCCTAGTCTTTCTAGGTACAAAAATCCACTTCCGTCACTTCCCGTATATTTTGCCGATTTGCCCCCTGTCGCCAAAACACAGGTTTTTCCCAAAAAATCTTTCGTTTTTGTACAAATCCTATACCCATTTTTTTGCTGCTCTATGGAACGTATTCCAACATCCGTCCATATTATTACGTTCTGTTTTTTCAATTCCAAAAGAAGTGCTTCCCGAACGGAAGACGCCTGCATACTCCTTGGATAGACATACCCATTTTTTTCTTTGGGCTCGATCCCGATTGTGCGAAAAAAATCAATTGTCTCATGATAGCCAAATTGCTCTAAAGCCGGCAATACAAAGGCAGGGTCATCTCCTCGATAATATTCGATGCCCTGCGTTTGATTCGTATAATTACATCTTCCATTTCCTGTAGAGATAAGCTTCTTTCCACAGGATTCCATATGCTCCAAAATCAGAACTGACGCGCCTTCTCTTGCAGCGATAATTGCCGCCATCATCCCAGCTGCGCCGCCTCCGATTACTATCACATCATATAACATACCATAGCTCCTTTAGAGCGATTATATCATATTAAAAACTATTTAACTAGAATAATTTTCTAAAAAATCATACAGTTCCTGTGTGTTTTGGATCAGATAACCTTCATCTATTTTTTTCTGTAATTCCTCGTCTAATTCAGAATAAGAAATATCTGTCTTTAAATACACCGTCTTTAGATCTTTTTGATAGACCGTGAGATAGCCGTTTTCATTTACAATGACATATTCATATGCTGTTTTGGCCACACTTGTCTCCTTCGTCTCCACTTCCTGGACGATCTCTGGTTCTAATTCTTCTATTGACAGTAATTCCTCTTCTTTTATCTGCATAGTGTGCTGATAAATATAGGAGCCTCCAATCAGTAATCCTGCTCCCAAAATAAAAAAAGTGCGAATACGGTTCGTTTTGTTCATCTTATCACCCCAAACAGTATTCACAACTTTTTTTTGTTTTATACAAATTTATCTCAACAAGTGCAGTTTTTTCAAAACTCGAACAAGTATCCTTCCCTTTGGAAATGACAGCACTTCCTCCTCCTTCAGTCCGTGTAACAAGAACAGCAAAATGAGATAGACAAGTCCTCCAATCACAATACTAATCAAAGTCGACACCGCATTGACCTTCAGGAATTTATGTAGGAACGGATAGGCAAAATAAACCGCTACTCCCATGATTCCGGAAGAAATCGCTGGGATCAAAAATGTCTTTAAAATCTCCTGGCGATATCTCGTATATCGTTTCAGCGAAGAGGCATTCAAAAAGCACATCACAAAAGCAAAAAAAGTATTTGCAATGACAACAGAATAGATACCTAGACGAAAGCCATACATACAGATAAATAATACCACGACATGTAGCGCTAACGCGATCAGTGCATTTTTGACCGGTGCTCTCATCCGATTGATTCCCTGTAAAAGCCCGTTTGAAAGCGTCGACAGAGAATAAAATACGATAGATACCGCCCCTATGCGCAGCATATTCTCAATCACTTTCCCACCGTCTCCAAATAACAACTGCATAATTGGAGAGGCCAAAACACCGATTCCAACGGCACAGGGAAATGCTATCACCATAATAAAGCGAATCGAAGAGTTGATTCTACTGCGCACCAGCTTTGCATCGCGTTTTGCGTGGGCAGCCGCAAGACTTGGTACACAGGAGGCAGCCATCGCCGATGCGATAGAGATCGGGACGTTAGTCAATACTTTATATTTTCCTGAAAAAATCCCCCACAATTCATCCATCTTTGCACTTTCGACACCTTGTCTCAACGCGATATTCTTATAGACGCCCTGGTCGATGACAGAACTGATATTATAGACCGTTGTACTCAAAAGTACTGGAACAATCGTCAGCATTAAGAGGATCATAATATAGCTGTAACGATCTGTCCGCTTTGTCCGGCTCTGTCTGACCCGCCTGCGATAGACAGAGGAATATGTCGCAAAGACAAAGATTGAAAATAAAAGTGCAAATACTGCTCCCATCGCGGTACCTAAGGTACCACCTGCCGCGCCGTAAGCTGCGGCATAGTCCTCTCCGCTGCCGAGTACAGCCCCCACTTTTTTCCCGTAGGAGGCTAACATGTAAGCGGCCCAGACACTGATAATCGCATTGATAATCTGTTCTATAATTTGTGATACAGCACTTGGCATCATGGTTCCAAGTCCCTGAAAAAAGCCTCTCATAACACCTAAAATCGCCATGACAACAAGCGCTGGCGCCAGTATTCTCAGTGCAAAGATACTCAGCGGCGTTTTCATCAGACGCGTGATTGCCTCTGCGCCAAAAAAGACAACCGACATCGCAATCACACCAGAACATACGGCAAGCAAAAGTGCTCCCTTGAATACGCGAAATGCATTTTTAAAATCACCTTTTGCAGCCTTTGCCGAGACCAGCTTAGAGACCGCCATTGGCAGACTGTAAGATGAAATCAATAAAAGCATACTGTATATTTCATATGCACAGCTATAATAGCTGTTTCCCTTATCTCCAATAATCGCCGTAAGTGGGACTCTATAGAGAAGCCCTATGATACGGCTGATAATTGAAGCAATTGCCAGAATGGAGCCTTGTATTAAAAAGCTGGATTCCCTTTTTCTGCTATCGCCCATAACCTCAAAATTCCTTTCCGCGAGCAATGCTACGGAGTCTTTGATCCTGCAGATTTATAATCTTCTTCGCTGCTGTAAAATGCAATTTTATCTGCATTGGAATCCTGTACGACACAGACCCATGTCTTACCCTGGTTCATGGTAATCTCATTTCCATCTTTCGTATAATAATGTGTACGGTTTCCATCTTTTTTCCAAGTTACCGGAATCGCTTTTCCGCCGGTAATATAATATCCCTCTCCACCAGAAGTCGTGTTAATTCTCAAATATTTATTATCTGGCTCATATTGCCATACGCAGCACTGAATCAAAATATTTTTGACACTCAGCTGATTTCCTGTAGCGGCATCCTTATGTGCTCCACCGTATTCAAAGCGATCATAAGTTCCACTCTCTTTATTATAGACAAACCATGGTTTACACACCGGATAACCCGGCACGACAACTGCGGCATCCTGACCATCTGTCAACTCCACCGCTTTTTCGTCCTTTGCAAAAGGAAACGGTGTCCCATAACCTTCCTCTAATTCGGTGCCATACTTCATTTGCTTAATTCCAGCGTTGATGCCATCGGTACTCGTGAACGCATTGTGCGGCGCTTTTCTGTCGGATGTGCGGTAGTAGACTTTATTTCCCACGGCCTCTAATCCATTCAGATTATCAACTTCGCCGCTGTCCAAAAATGGTTCCGCATAAGCGGCCTGACCATAATGAGCATAGATGGCATTGAATTCGTTCGCAAATTCCGGAAAATACAGACGGCAGCTTCTGACAGAGCCAATCCGATCTAAATTGGAATAGTCCTGATAGAGCGCCATCATTCTGGTCTCTCCGCCCTCTACCGGGCATTCATAAATGACATCTGCGGCCTCTGTTCCATATTGTGGAAGCGCCACTTTTGTATTGCCGATCATAATCGCTAACGGACGCTTTTTCGCCTGCTCTGTATCCATTGGCTCTCCCGTCAACGGATTGACATTGTCCTTTGTCTCTATCTTTTCTTTCTTTTCCGTTGTCTGTTCTGTCTTTTTTTCTTCTTTTGGTGCTTCTTCTTTTTTACACCCCACGAAAAGTAAAGCGCACGCAGACAGAGCCATCAAAAATTTGAATGTGTGTTTCTTCATGCGTGATTCCTCCTTGTCAACTATCTTGTAATTCCTAAAGAATCCAAAATCGTTTTTTGTTTATTTTCCATAATTGCCGCCTCTTCCGGTTCCATATGATCGTACCCGAGTAAATGCAGCATACTATGCGTAATCAAAAAAGCAAATTCTCTCTTAGGGCTATGTCCATATTCCTCTGCCTGCCCTAAAAGCTTTGGCACGGAAATAATAATATCCCCTAATAAGATTTCCCCTGTATCGGGATTTACATTCTCCTCCCCCACACCTTTGGCCTTTGAAAAATCTCCCAGTGCTCCAAATGTGAGCATCGGAAAAGACAAGACGTCTGTCGCCCTATCGATTTCACGGTATGTTCGATTCAAATCCCGAATTGTTTCATTATCCGTCAACAAAAGACTCACTTCCGGCTCATAGGGAAACTCTTCCGTCTTCACCGTATGTGAGATCACTTCTTTTGCAATTTTTTTATATTCAAAATCAAACGGTAATTCCACGGTATGTTCGATCGTTACGGTCAAAATAGATTTTCTCCTTTCACCAAAAAATCCCGAATCTTCAAAAACTGATTCATGCTGAGTCCCGACTCATCGTAAATACCAGTCGAAGAATTCTCATTCAGCGTCTGATAGATTACCATGTCCTGATTCCAGTTTGTCGAAAAAGTCTTTTTATCCAACAAATCAAGCTTTGTCACAACCCGATCCACCATATGTACAATGGCGGACTCCTTCGAAGAGATCACCGTCAACTCTCCATTGTATTCCCTTAAAATTTGGATCAAATCCTCCGGAAAACAGACATTTTCCGCCAAGAGTACCCCGTTTTCTATATAAGGTTCCCCTTCCATTCGTCCAATCCGATAGTAGAATCCGGCTGCCCGGCAGAGCTCCTCGTCCAACCCGAGAAGATGCGCACACTCTCCGCACAGATTCGAGACACGGACCGCGTGAGAATAGTCCAACTCTGAAAAACGACGAATCGATTGCACCAACGGATAATTTTCTTTCAATAATCCCGTGTAAATTCCATTTTGTACCTCTTCCATTTTAGGCTGAAATACTTTAAGAGAAATCTGCAAAGAGACGAGATTGATCAGTACCATGATCACCGCTGACATAAGCGTTTGGCTCGTAACCACTAAATGTTGTGCATAGTAACAGGATACTACAATAATAATTGTACCAAAGAACACAATAAATTGCACCCATAAATATAAATGTTTTTTCTTTCCGGCATAGACTAACATCACGCCAAGCAGCCCCATCGTCAAGGCTGCAAGCAAGACGCGAAGATCTTGATTTAAAACAAACGCCAAATTCAAATTCAAAAAGATCCCTGTCGTTAAAGCGATCTCCCGATTCGCCGCTAACGTCATCAGAGCGGAAAACGTAAAGGCAAACGTGATATATTCCGGCAGGTAAAAACACAGATAACATCCCGCCATTCCGAGCAGATAAACAACTGCGATAGTTCTGAAATCATTTGTCTCTTTTCCCGGCAATTTTTCAAAAAATCGCTCCTCTTCCAAAAAATAAATACGGATAAAAAGACAAGATCTAGAAAAAGCAAAACCAAAGCCTCATCTAAGGCAAGCCCCACTCTGCCTATCATCAAGGCAGTAAACAGCGCAGTAGAACATAAAATCAGCCCAATTCCCAGAACCCTTCTTTTTATAAAACGCTGCTCTTTCATTTGCGTACCCTCGGTCCTTTTTTGTTTGCTTTTGACTCTTTTTTCTCATATACTTCATATGCCTGCACAATCTTTTGTACTAATGGATGACGCACGACGTCCTTGCTTGAGAGTTCACAGATCGAAATTCCCTCCACCCTCTTTAAAACCCGCAGGGCCACGTCAAGTCCCGAGGTACTCCCCTTTGGAAGATCCTTTTGTGTCGCATCTCCTGTAACAACGACCTTAGAACCAAATCCGATACGGGTCAGAAACATCTTCATCTGCGCCGGAGTCGTATTTTGCGCCTCATCCAAAATAATAAACGCATTATCGAGCGTTCTTCCGCGCATATAGGCAAGAGGCGCCACTTCAATCAATCCCTTTTCCATATTCCTCTGAAAGTTCTCCGCTCCCATGATTTGATGGAGCGCATCGTAAAGAGGTCTTAGATAGGGATCCACTTTACTCTGGAGATCTCCCGGTAAAAATCCGAGTTTTTCCCCCGCCTCAATCGCCGGTCTAGTGAGAATGATTCTCCCAACCTCCTCGTTTCCAAAAGCGGTAATTGCCATCGCCATGGCCAGATACGTCTTTCCCGTTCCGGCAGGTCCCATTCCAAAGACAATCATCTGTTTTCGTATCGCGTCCACATACTCTTTTTGTCCCAGCGTCTTTGGTTTTACCGGTTTTCCATTGATCGTATGACAGATCAGATCGTCGTCTATTTTTCCCAAAACCGTAATATCTTTTTGCTCCGCTGCTAAATCAAGCGCATACTGCACCTGCTGCTGCGTGATATCGTTTCCCTTTTTGCTCAATTCTACCAATTCCAAAAAAACGCGGGAAGCACTCTTAACATTTGTGCTGTCCCCGAGAATTTTCATGCCGTCTTCTCTGACTGCAACGGTAACATTAAGAGTGCGTTCAATTGTTTTGATATTTTTATCATACTCTCCAAAAACGTTCGCCATATGCTTTGTGGGAACGTCCAATTTTATTTCATTCAGACTCATTTTCTGCTATTCCTTCTTCTTTTGGCACTTCTAATACTTCCGTATCCTGATAGACACCGAATTTCTCCTCCGTCAGAATCGTGCCCTGAAATACATAATCATTTTTTTCTGTACTCATCATAACATTTTTTTCCGTAATTTGAAGCCCTTTTTCTTCCAATTTTGAAAGAAATAAGTCTAAATCCTTCGCGGCCTCCGCTTTTGCCTCTGCTTTTTTCACCTCATATTCTTTTAACTGATATTCTTTATAAGTATCTTTTTGCAGATAAAACGGAAGATAAAAATTCTTAAAAATGCGAAGTTGTACTTTTTCTGTCTCTTTTTCATAGAGACGATAAGAGATTTTCCTTCCCGAAAATCCTATGTACTTTCTGTGATACCAGAAAGAATAATGTACTTTTTCTTTCCCAGTGTAGACTTTCTTCTGTGCCTTTTTCGACACCCTGGTCTCGTAGGGATAAGAAGTTCTCGCCAAAATATCGGCATCCGCTTTGCAATATCTATAATCTACAACCTCTTTTGCATCATTTAAAATATCAATTCTGCCGGATACAAGGATTGCCCCTTTTTTTACTTTATCGCCCGCTTTTACCTGCGGAGTACCGCTTCTTGTAATAATCTGAAGAATTGTCGCCTTTTTATCCGACACGATATCTTTCGCCGATTCCTCTTCCTCTTCTTTCTCATCTGGTTCCGCCGTAATCAGATTTTCTTTCACATCCACGGTTAACTTTGTCCCTTCTAAACGTACAGATGTCCAAATCACATTCGAAAAATGCTGTCGGATCAAAGATTCAAGCTTTTCGCAGTCCACTTCTCTTTTTGCTGTACCGACATGAATCTTTTCTTCCTCTAAATAGCGGTAAATCGTGTCCTCAGACAGGGCGGAATTTCCACAGATTTGAATATTCCACACATAGCAGGAAAATCCGTAGACGATACTAATCCCTAACAAAAATCCAAATAAAAAAAGTTTTCTCTTCCGATAGCGATAAAGTAAAAAAGGAAATCCACATTTTTTCACTACATGAATGCTCGTTTTTGTCTTTTTTACAAAAGGGCGAATCGTAAAAAAGTCTTTCAGTTTCATGGAAAATTCATACGTATCTTCCCGGTGATCTAGATCCCAGATATAAATATTATGGTTTGTACAGAGATTAAAAAAACGCTCTGTCGCATATCCGGTCAGCTCCACTCTCACATAACCCGACAGGTATCTCAATAATGCAGTCATTTTCTAAGCCTCATACTCTATTGATTTTACAAATCCGACAACTTTCATATCTTCATTTGTATAATACTCAATCTTGAGTTGTTTTCCATAGACTGTCAGCTTTGCATTTTTTGCCTGAATTTTGATATATTCCTCGTTGTACTCCAAAATCCCTTTATAGTTCTCAATCAAAACCTCCCTGCGTCCGGTAACTGTAACGATGGACATGCCATACATCAAATCCTTCGGCAGCTCCAGGGATTCTACTACATTCTGCTTGACTGATTTTAACCTTTTCTTTTTCATAGTCTACTATATGGAAAATATGGAGTGATTATTCGCGGATAATGTGTTTCACCATCGGAGCTTTTTGAATTTTTTCCTCTACAATCTCGTAAGCCCTTTGAATCCTTTCATATACGATCTCTGTTTTTTCTTTGTCGTTAGAGTGAATATAAGCTAAAATCTCCCCCTTTTTTACAATATCGCCGGTCTTCTTTTCCAATACTACGCCTACAGCCGGATCAATCTGATCCTCTTTTGTCTCTCTGCCTCCGCCTAAAGTCATGCAGGCAAGTCCGATCTCCTGTGCAAAAATCCGCTTGATATAGCCTGCTTCTTTTGCTGCCACCGGAATAACATGACATGCTTTTGGAAGAAGCTGTGCATTTTTGACCTGTTCTTTTTTTCCACCCTGGTTTAAAATGAATTCTTCAAATTTTTGAAATGCTTTTCCCTGCGCAATGGATTCCCTGAGCAGCTCTTCTGCAATCTTTTCATTCTCTGCCCTGCCTGCTAACAATAACATCTCTTTTCCGAGTGCAAAGACTACTTCCATCAAATCTTTGGGTCCATTCCCCTGTAAGGCTTCCATCGCTTCTTTGACCTCTAGTGCATTTCCAATGGCATTCCCAAGAGGTTCGTCCATATCGGTAATCATCGCCGTCGTCCTCTTGCCAGCACGATTCCCGATGTCAACCATCGCTTTTGCAAGTGCCAGCGCATCCTCTTCTTTTTGCATAAAAGCGCCGTTTCCCGTCTTGACATCTAGAACAATCGCATCGGCACCGGAGGCGAGTTTTTTACTCATAATACTTCCGGCAATCAAAGACATCTCATCCACAGTCGCCGTGACATCTCTGAGCGCATAGAGTTTTTTATCGGCAGGCGCTAAATTCGCCGTCTGCCCTGCAATCGCAATCTTGATGGAGTTCACACTTTCGATAAATTTTGTCTCCTCTATTTCTGTGGAAAACCCGTCAAAAGACTCCAATTTATCAATGGTTCCGCCTGTATGTCCAAGTCCCCTTCCGCTCATCTTTGCCACGGGAACTCCCAATGAGGCAATGAGCGGAGCTAAGATCAAAGATACTTTATCCCCGACTCCTCCCGTACTGTGTTTATCTACTTTCATTCCCTCAATCTCACTTAAATCTAAAACATCTCCGCTGTCACGCATAGCGAGGGTCAAGTCTAGCGTTTCCCTTTTATTCATGCCGCGAAAACAGATTGCCATCGCCATGGCAGACATCTGGTAATCTGGAATCGCCCCCTCGCTGTAACCTTTGATCATAAAATTGATTTCTTCTGTTGTCAGTTCCCGTCCCTCTTTTTTCGCTAAAATCAAATCACACATCCGCATAAACTCACCTCTTTTAACCTTTACGATACATTTTCCAAATTTTATTTTTTTTATACCTTCTTACGATTTGTTTCCAGGACTTTGCCCCGATTACTTTCAAATATTTTTTCGTATATTTTTCAAATTTTTTCGTATCCATGTAACGAAATACTTGGAACGCTTTTTTGCCTGCAATTCCCATACTAAGCCCTTGAGCTACTTCTACGGGATGATCCGCATAGCTGCGGATGATAAACGCATCCACCATTGGATCACATGCCGCAATGTAGTAACTATAGGCAAGCGCTGCCGCCTGAATTTTTTCTCCGCTATTCGATGAATATCCCTGCTCCGATAGGATCACCCGAACAGAGGAACCATAAGTATCTCGGATATAATCGGTCAGTACATGCAGATTTTCCATGGTGACATACGGCGTACTCCTTTCATGGCTGATCCCATATCCATTCCAGACGCTTGTGTTCGTCAGCGGATAGGAATAGGCGTGATATGCCAGATTCCATTTGATTCCCTTTTGCAATCTTTTCAACTCTTTTTGAAATCTGTCAATGGAATATTTTGCGCTATATCCGTTTTCAGAGGTATTCCAACAAGAATCTGTACAGATGAATACTTTAGCATTAGAGTACTGACTCCTCACTGCATAGTACAGACTTCGGAAAGCAATCGCATAATTTCTAAAATAAGACGTTGTCGACATACTCCCTTTATAATTCCATCCGATTGGATTGTTGATCTCATTCCCAAGTATCCAGTTCGATACATAGCAGCTTTTCTTCCCGAAAATTTCTCCCAGATAACAGAAGATAGCTTCCATTTTCTCTCTGGCCCCATTATTAGATGCATTCCAGGCATAAAACTGTGCTGCACCTGGAATTCTCGCCTTTTCTGCAATGAGATCTGTATTTCTCCACGTCCAGTCCAATAAAATCTGCACCGATACATTGATCTTTTTTCGATTGCATTCTGAAATAATCTTTTTATATTGACTCATCGTACTGAAATAGTAAGTCTTTCCATTATATTTATACGGAATACTTCCATTACATACCATGGACGTCGTGATATTCAAAAATGTATTTTTTGCACTGCATTTTTGAATTTCTTTCATATTGCTGGAAAACTGAATCCCTTTTTTTGTCTTTCCGAGTCGGTATTTCGATTTATTTTTAGCCGCCCGCTCCGGATTTTTAATATAGGCATAATTGCTGATAAGCCGATATTTTCCACCTTTTTTAACTGCAATCCGGTAACTGCCGATCGCATAACCTTGATTTTCAGAAGTCTTTAGTGAAAAGGAAAGTTTTTTCTTTTTGTAAGATCTAGCTGCCATCTTATACGGCTGTTTGGTGTTTGGTTTCACATAGACTAGATAATAATAGTCATCAGAACTTGCAATCCTTTTCTTTACCGTTGCTTTTACCTTTATTTTTCCAGTTCCCGTGGCATTACAATAAGTAATTTTTGCCGAGTTCGATTTCGCCTTTGTCGCACAGCGCACCCATTTTGCATAGACTTTAATATTTCCACTCTTCCCCTGCTTGATGACATCCACTCTCTTTTTATACTTTTTGTCCTGATACCATCCGTCAAAATCATATCCTTTTTTCGTCGGCTTTGGAAGCGTAAAAGTCTTAGTCGCTATCGTATAAGTGTCTTTATAAGATTTTTTGAATGTTCCGCCCTTTTTATCATAAGTAATTTTGTATTTAATCGCTTTCCATTTTGCATAAAGGGTAACAATCTTATTCTTTTTTGTAGTCAGTTTTGTCACAATTCCTGCATTTTGATAAGTCGTTCCAGTCCCATCCGCTTTTGTATTCCAGCCTGCAAATGTGTATCCTTTTTTCCGATAATTTCCGGCATTTAAGCGGCTAGGCGTTCCATAGATATGACTGCTATTTCTCACACTCCCGCTGTTAGCCCCATTCCCATTGTATCTCACCTGATAGGGAACACCTGTCCACATCGCATATAGTTTGACTACTTTTCCATCCTGATCGGTCAAAGACTTGACACTCTGCTTATTTTTGTAGGCGGTTCCAGTCCCGTCTTTTTTTGTATTCCAGCCCGTGAACGTATAACCGCTTCTTTTATAGGCATTCGCAAGTAGTTTTTGAGATTTTCCATAGACAAACGCTTGCTCTTTCATACTTCCTTTGCCGCCGTTCGCATAAAAACGGACTTTATAGTTACCAAGACGCCAGAAAGCTTTTAATGTAAGCACATCCTCATTTTGGACAGAGAGATTTTCTACCACCGTGCCATCGGCGTATGTCTTACTCCCATTCAGTACCCAGCCCTCAAATACATATCCTCTTTTAGAAAACCGATTTTTGTTCAAGGCCGCTGGTCTGTCGTATGTAAACATCTGATCTTCCATATGCCCTGTTCCACCGTTTCCATCAAAGCGGATTTTATAGGTAATCGGAATCCAAAAAGCCCGCAGAGTAATATCTTCTTTTACCGGCGATGAAAAATCATAATCGACACCGTTTACTCTCCATCCTCCAAAAAGATAACCTTCCTTTTTCGGAGTCCCAAGCAATGCCTCTTCTATGAACTCTCCCTCTTTTACTCGATTAGACGAAACGGCTGTTCCATTATCGGCATCGAAAGTCACAGTGTAATAGATTTCTTCTTCTGTTTCGCTGTCTAACCCTGTTTCCCGTTCTACATCGGTTGCATAGATTATCTCCGATTCTGTTGTAAAAAGTAAAAGAAATGCTAATACCAGCGCCACAATACGTTTCCATTTTTCCATTTCTACACCTCTCCTATTTTGCCTGCCTATGATGGATTTTTATAATATGCCCAAATGCATAAGATTGCTAACTATTATATTTTATTGGTTTTAATAGTTTCATACTTATAAAATAAAGGTAAGGCAGAACATTTTCATATGCTCGGCCTTTTCTCACAGATCAATTTTTTTAATTTGGGGATTTTCTCTTTTGACTTTTTTTACAGTTTTATTATACACATTCCTCCGATAAATTACAATAAGTCAAAAAATTGTGTTTTTCTTAATATTTAATTCAGACAGTTTTTTCATTGTGGAACTAAAAATTCTATGCTATTATTATGTAAAAATTATGTATAATAGGGTTTTTTTAGTTTTACTACAAAAAGATTCCAAAAATACAAAGACAGAAAAGGAGAATACTTATGAAGGAAAAGATTTCTTTCTCAAAACGCGTGATGCGCACAGTAACAATTTTTCTATTTTTGTTCCTGATTTCCTTATTAGGCAATATTCCAGGAACAACGGTACGGGCAGCGGGCCAGCAGTCAAAGATTGACAATCCTACGTACACATTGACATCTACTAAGGGCACCGCCGTTTCCACAAAAGCCAACCCAAATGAGACTACCGTTCTGATATTCGGTCATACCGGATGCGGTTACACGAGATCTACGCTAAACAGTATTTCTTCCTGTGACTGGGTAAAGCGTTCTGATATCCGTGTTATTTTTGTGGATACCAAGTTTCACACCCAAGAAGAGGTATTGGCATATGAAGAGGGCTATCAATGTCCGGATATGATCTTTTGTCATGACGAAGACGGTGATAACTTCATCGTTATGGCTGAATATGCACGGCTATTCGGCATAAGTCGTAGCAGCTATCCTACAACTGTTCTGATTGATAAGAATAACAAATTACAGAATTGTATGACAGGTGCAAAGACGGCGAATGAGATTTTAACAGAAATCGAAAAATTTACTGAAATCGACGGGGGCGGAAGCACTCAACCTCCTTCTTCGCCTGATACTGATATTGAGAATTTTGCATACGGATTAAAAACCATAGACAACACAACGGTTTCCACAAAGGCAAATCCCAATGAGACTACTGTTTTGATTTTTGGTTCTACCGACTGTGGCTATACAAAAGCTACTTTACAAGACATTGATAAAAGCAATTGGGTTGGCCGTTCGGATATTCGGGTTATGTTTGCAGATTCACATAGCGCTACTTTATCTGAGACTGCAGCATTTGCAAAAAATTATTCTAGCAAAGAAATAATCTTTTGCCACGATCAGTCCAATTTGAATTATAAATTTGCATTATCTTACCTAGCCCTTGACAACAAGGCTTGCGGAACCTTCCCTTACATCATATTGATTGATAAAAATAATAAGGTTCGAAATATTTCCTTGGGCTTTCAGACGGCAGATGAGATTATCGCAGAGATAAACAAATTTATGGAAAGCTCAGATAGTTCCGATCCAGAACCGACTCCTACGCCAGGTATTTCCAATGTTTCCGGGCTCAAAGCATCTTCTTCTACCAAAAGTGTAAAGCTGACTTGGAAAAAAGTCTCCAAAGCAAAAGGTTATATGATCTATCAATATAACAGTTCCAAGAAAACTTGGGTTAAGAAGAAAACTTTGAAGACAAATACGACTTCTTATACTATCAAAGATCTAGCCCCAGGCACTTCTTACCGTTTTGCAGTAAAAGCATATATTCAAACCAATGGGAAACAGGTGAACAGCAAATCATATACTTCCCTGTATACAGCTACAAAACCAAATGCCGTTCGTTTTAAGGTCACAGCTGGAAGGAAAAAAGCAACAGTAAAATGGAATAAAGTAAAAGGTGCTACCGGTTACACAGTTTACTATAAAACCAGTGCAAAAGGTTCTTGGAAAAAATTAAAGACTACCAAAAGTACCAGCTACACCAAAAAGAAACTGAAATCACGCAAAACTTATATCTTTACTGTTAAGGCATACAAAACCTATAAGGGAAAAACTTATACCAGCAGTTTTAGTTCCAAAAAAGTAAAAATCAAATAACCATTTTAAAAGGCTGTCACAACGAAATCTTAAAAAAGATTTCTCTAATGTGACAGCCTTTTTATAGCTTTCTTATTTGTGATATGGCTCTTTCTTTTGAATCCGATAACTTCGATAAATCTGTTCTAACAAGATCACCCTCATCAGCTGATGTGGAAATGTCATTTTAGAAAAACTCAATTGCTCATCTGCCCTTTGCAGCACAATCTCTGAGAGTCCCAGTGAACCGCCTATTATAAATACCAGGTGACTTTTCCCGTGAAGCGCAATTCGTTCCAGGTGTTTTGACAGTTCTACGGAATCTAGCATCTTCCCCTGTATCGCAAGCGCTATCACATAATCCATATCTTTTATTTTCGAGAGAAGTCGTTCTCCCTCTCTCTTTTTGATCTGCTCTTCCAATGCCGAGCTCGCGCCCTCCACTGTCTTCTCATCCGCAACTTCAAGTATATCGATTCTGCAATATCTGCTCAAACGTTTCCGATATTCCTCGATTGCTTCCCGATAAAATTTTTCCTTTATTTTTCCCACACATAAAATTGTAATTTTCATAAACGTTTTATGGCATATAAATATAATTATATTTTTGAATCCCACTGGTCTGTCCATTTTCATTGACCAGAATAATAGAGAGCACATTATTTCCCTGTATCATTTCAAAAGGGCCTGTATAACGGCTCGCATTTGCATTCGGTGTGCTGTTCCAGGCATAATATGCCCGACAGTTCTCCGGTACATCTATCGTAATCTGAGTCGCCTGTATATAAGTGCCACTCTCAGGCGTCGCCGTAGGAAGATCTGGTATATTCAACTGTATCGTATAGTTTTGCGTTACTTTTGAACTGAAAATACCGCGCTTATCAACACAGATGGCATTCACTTCTATTTCCCCTTCTTCTTCTAAAGAAAATGGTTCCTCATAGAGAATCCCTCCAGCCTTCGGATTACTTCCGTCTAACGTATAATAAATAGTAAGACCATTTTCTGCACTCAGAGTGATATCTGGATACTCATCATAAGTTCCGCCCTTTGGCTCAATTTTTGGAGTCTCTACCATATAATCCGCAAATAATTTTTTAATCTCTTTCTTTTTAACTTTAGAATAGAGTTTTGTAATCGAAGGATAATCTCTGTCCGCCTCATAAACCTCGATTAAGAGTCTACAGATCTCTATGTTACTATTCGATATAGAAAAAGCATACTCTAAATATTCTTTTGCCGTCCCTATCTCTCCCTTTTCGAGATAACATTTTCCCAATATGATATGAGCCTTTATCCCCCCGGCATTTCTTTTTAATGCCTTTTTCGCATACATAGCCGCTTTGTCATATTCCTTTTTTCCATAGGATCTCTCCGCCTTTTTTACTTGTCCATCGTAAGACTGATCCTGTACGAAAAAAAGACCGATAAGAAAAATAATCGTTGCCGTTAGCGCAGCAATCACAAGCCCCAGATAGATTCTTTTCTTTTTTTTCTCCGAAGACTCCTCTTTTTTCCGTATCGATTTCTTTTTTCCTCCCTCTTGAAGCAAAAATTTCAAATAGTCTTCTTCTAAGTTATAATCTGGAACCATCTGCGCCGCTTCCCCGCAGACAGAACAGTAGACACATCCTGCTTTGAGTTTTGCACCACACTTTTTACATCTCATGGCGTCTTACCTCTTCATCGATTCCACACAATTTTTCATCAGCATCGCAATTGTCATCGGTCCGACCCCTCCCGGTACCGGAGTGATTTTAGATACATGCGGCTCCACTTTCTCAAAATCCACATCTCCACAGAGTTTGTTGTTTTCATCTCTGTGAATTCCCACATCAATGACAACCGCTCCCTCTTTCACATAGGAATCATCGACAAACCCAGGTTTTCCAACCGCTGCGATCAAGATATCCGCCATTTTACAGATTTCCTTTAAATTCACGGTTTTAGAATGTGTGATCGTTACAGTTGCATTTTCCCGTAACATCAAAAGCGCCATTGGTTTCCCAACGATATTGCTTCTTCCTATTACGACACAATGTTTTCCCTCAATCTCGACGCCGGAACGCTTTAAAAGCTGTATAATTCCAGCAGGTGTACAGGATAAAAATCCCGTCTCCCCAATCGTCATTGCCCCTACACTCTGCGGATGGAAACCATCTACATCCTTTTTTGGAGAAATTTCTCGGATCAAATTATCCTCATTGATATGCCGCGGAACAGGCAATTGCACTAAAATCCCGCAGATATCACTTCTCTCATTGAGTTCCCTGATGATCCTTAAAAGTTCTGATTCCGGCGTCTCCTCCGGCAATTCATAAGAAATAGATCCGATTCCGATATATTCACAGGCTTTCTTTTTGTTATTGACATATACCGTAGAAGCTGCGTCATTTCCAACCTGAATCACAGCGAGGCTTCCCTCGATTCCTTTTTCTTTTAGTTCTGCTACTTCTTTTTTCAATTCCTCTTTGATCTCTTTGGAAATCGCTTTTCCATCAATTAATTTTGCCATGACACCCTCCTAAAATAAACCTGTAATCATACCATTTTTGTCTACATCAATGCCAAATGCTGCTGGCTGCTTTGGCAGTCCCGGCATAGTCATAATTGCTCCGTTGATTGCTACGACAAACTCTGCCCCGGCAGACACATAGACTTCGCGCACATTTACAGTAAATCCTCTTGGACGACCCAATTTTTTTGGATCATCAGACAGAGAATACTGTGTCTTTGCCATACAGACTGGAAAGTGTCCCATCCCCATATCGGTAATTCGCCCAAGCTCTCTCTCAGCAGCCGGCGAATAAGTAACGTCCTCGGCACCATAGATTTCCTTTGCGATCGTCTCTATTTTTTCCTTTAATGTCAAACCATCTTTGTATAGAGGCTGGAAATGGCTTTCCTTTTTTTCAAGTGTTTCCAAAACTTTTTCTGCCAAAGCCGTTCCGCCTTCTCCACCCTTTTCCCAAACTTCTGAGAGGGCAAATTCACAATTCCTCTCCCTGCAAAAGTTTTCGATAAAGGCGATCTCTTCTCTCGTATCTGTGAGGAAAGAATTCAAAGTCACAACGACAGGAATCCGGTATTTTTGCAAATTTTCAATATGCTTTTCTAAATTGACAATACCGCGCCTCAAAGCCTCCATATTTTCTTCTGATAAATGTTCTTTTGGAATGTCTCCATTATACTTTAGAGCTCTCACAGTGGCTACCAGTACAATGGCATCCGGCTTTAAATCGGCTTTTCGGCATTTGATATCTAAAAACTTTTCTGCGCCCAGATCTGCACCGAATCCGGCCTCTGTTACTACGATATCAGCCAGTTTTAACGCCGCTTTCGTCGCCCGGACACTATTACAGCCGTGTGCAATATTTGCAAAAGGTCCGCCGTGCACGATAGCAGGTGTGTGTTCTAATGTCTGAATTAAATTTGGTTTTAGGGCATCTTTTAAGAGAGCCGCCATCGCTCCGGTCGCTTTTAGATCATTCGCCGTCACAGGTTTTCCGTCAAAATTATAGGCAACAATAATATTTCCAAGACGACGCTTTAAATCTTCCATGTCATCGGCAAGACAGAGAACCGCCATAATCTCAGAGGCAACGGTAATCACAAAATGATCTTCGCGCACCATCCCATCCATTTTATTTCCGAGTCCAACTACAATATTGCGCAATACTCGGTCATTCATATCCAGACAGCGTTTCCAGATAATCTGCCTTGGGTCGATGCCAAGCCCATTTCCCTGCTGAATATGGTTGTCCAAAAGAGCCGCTAACAGATTATTTGCAGAAGTGATCGCATGAAAATCTCCAGTAAAATGAAGATTCAGATCTTCCATCGGTACAACCTGGGCATAACCCCCTCCTGCTGCACCGCCTTTGATACCAAAACAAGGGCCTAGAGAGGGCTCACGAAGGGCAATTACCGCTTTTTTTCCAAGTTTTCCAAACGCCTGACCGAGACCGACACTCGTTGTCGTCTTTCCCTCGCCCGCCGGAGTTGGATTGATAGCGGTCACCAATACCAGCTTTCCATCTGGATTTGCCTGGATTCGTTCTAATAATTCGTCGGAAAACTTTGCTTTATATTTTCCATATAACTCCAATTCTCCTGCATCAATTTCTAACCTCTTTGCCACTTCTGTGATCGGTGCCATCGCGGCTTCCTGTGCGATCTGAATATCACTTTTCATACATCTGTCCTCCATCTTTCATCCCTGTACTCTGGCTTAGAACCTCATTTTGAGATCCTCTGCTATTTGATTATGCCGTCAATTTTTACAAATATTCTTCCCGATACTGTTCAAATTCCTCCGGTCCCATCAACACTTTTCTAGGCTTTGTCCCCTCTTCCGGTCCGACAATTCCCGCCTCCTCTAACTGATCCATAATACGGGCGGCACGGTTAAATCCAATCTTAAAATAGCGCTGTAACATACCAATCGAACCTTTTTCTTTTTCAATCAATAATTTTGCCGCATCTGCAAAATAGGCATCTCTCTCATCTGCCTCCCCCGCATTTCCTCCATTTTTGGCTGAGGGAGCCGAAGCGTGAATTTTTTCCTCCAGTTCCGCATCATATGATGTCTCTCCATTTTGGCTTGTCAAAAAGGTTACCACTTCTTGTACCTCCTTGTCTGAGACAAAAGCCCCCTGTACACGGAGTGGTTTGCTGTATCCTTGAGGATAAAAGAGCATATCCCCTTTTCCCAAAAGCTTTTCCGCTCCATTCATATCCAAAATGGTTCTAGAATCCACACCAGATGTCACTGCAAAGGCTACACGCGAAGGCATATTCGCCTTGATCAGTCCGGTAATAACATTAACGGACGGTCTTTGCGTTGCGATAATCAGATGAATACCTGCCGCTCTTGCAAGCTGCGCCAAACGACAAATCGCATCCTCGACCTCTCCAGGCGCTACCATCATCAAATCCGCCAGCTCATCTACAATAATCACAATTTGAGGCAATTTTTTCGGTTTGCTCTCATCGTCGATATCTTTGATACTCTCAACTTTTTGATTATATCCCTCTAAATCCCTCACGCCGTAATCGGCAAATTTTTCATAGCGATCCGTCATCTCTGAGACTGCCCAGTGCAGTGCGCCGGAAGCTTTCTTTGGATCCGTTACGACAGGGATAAACAAATGTGGAATTCCATTATAGACACTCAACTCCACTACTTTTGGATCAATCATAATCAATTTTACATCTTCTGGATTTGCCTTATATAAAATACTCATGATGATTGTATTGATGCAGACTGATTTTCCCGAACCGGTTGCACCTGCAATTAAAACGTGCGGCATTTTTTTGATGTCTGCCACAACGATATTTCCTCCAATATCCTTCCCTGCCGCAAAGGCAATTTTAGATGGATGTTTTTGGAACGCCTCCGATTCGATCAATTCCCGAAATGCAACTGTCACAGTCTCTTTATTGGGAACTTCGATACCAATCGCGGCTTTTCCCGGTATCGGTGCCTCAATTCGGATGTCCTCCGCAGCAAGATTCAATTTGATATCGTCTGCAAGATTGACAATTTTACTGACCTTTACTCCCATCTCCGGCTGCAATTCATAGCGGGTGACACTCGGACCACAGCTTACATTCGTAATGCTCACATTGACGCCAAAATTTTTCAATGTCTGCTGCAATTTATTCGCCGTCTCCTGCAAATGTTCCCTGGTATCTCCCATGCTTTTTGAAGAGCCTTTACTCAGCAAATCAACTGGGGGAAACATATAATTTCTACCGTGATCCGCATTCTTTTGCTGTACCTTTTCTTCGATCTCGCTGACATCCTTTTGTATCTCTTTTTCAGACTGACGTGATCTCTCACTCTTGCGCGGTACCGGCTCTTCTTTCTCTCCCATGGCGGATTCCGGTACTGGTTCCACAATAGGTGTCGATTCCGGTTTCACCGGTTCTTCTAGAGCAACCTCTGGTACAACTTCAATTTCTGATATCTCCATCTCCTCTGACAAGGGTTCTACCTGAGCAGCCACTTCTCTATCTGATGTCAGTACAATATGCTCCTGCTCTCCTACCGGAGGAGTCTGTAAAATATCGTCAATATTAATCTCACTCATCGCATCGGACGATTCTGCTTCCTGTAATACGTTCTTCTTTTTCATTGTGGAGGGTTTTACCTCCTCCTTTTTCTCCAGTACCGGTTTTATGGCAGTATCCAATGCGACACCGACCGCTTTCTTATCACTTCTTTTTAAGCGCTGAATTTCTTCCCTTTCTTCTCTCTGTTCTCTTCTCTGCGCTCTGCGCTTCTCCGTCTCCTCCTTTGCAGCATTTGCCACATGATAGACCTTCTGACCGCCTTTTTTCATCCCGCGAAAAGCCGACCGCTCCGTAATCAGAATCAAGGTAATAATCAATCCGACAATGTCAATCACATAGGTTCCGATCAATCCAAAAGCCGGATAGATCATCGCTGCAAACAGCCCGCCAAAAAAACCGCCGCCGTTTCGTTCTTTCCTGCCATATGTAAATGCGGTTATCGCGGAATCCTTCGCACTGCCATCCGCAGTCAATTCCACAAAAAGACACAGCAGTATTAAAAATAATACGGCTGCAGCTACTTTGATCCATGCAATCTTATTTCCCTTATTTGATATGAAAAAAGCCGTTAATACCACCATACAGATTGGAAAAATATACGCAACCAAACCAAAAATCCCAAAAAATAGGGAACTCAGGGCATTCCCTACGAAACCGCCAATCCCAAAATTGCTAAGTAGTAAAATAATGGAAAATGCCAGCACTGCCCAGAGAATGATCTCTTCTCTCTGGGAAGCGGCTGTCTCCTCTGCTTTTTTCTTGTTTTTCTTCTTCTTATTATTCAAAGCTGATGCCATAATTCCCTCCAGCCCTTATGCCATATAAAAATATCCACCGATAGACATTAATCCCACAATGAGACAGTAAATCGAAAAAATCGTGAATTTTTTCTTTCTCACAATCACGAGCATAGTCTTAATACAGATATAACCGACAAAAGCGGCTACTGCCATTCCAATCAGATAATACAAAATTTCCGTTCCCGTCACAGACGATATCTTAAAATCTTTCAATTCCAAAATGGTTGCTCCCAAAACAGCCGGAATCGACATAATAAAAGAGTATTTTACCGCAAAACGGCGATCAAAGCCACTGATCAGACATGCTGCTATCGTAGTTCCAGATCTCGATAATCCCGGAAGCGTTGCGATTCCCTGACAGATACCGATGATAAACCCGTTCGTGTAAGACACATTTTTCGGCCCCTTATTTCCCATATGAATTCTATCTGAAATAAACAGTAAAATACTAGTCCCAATCAGACAAATTCCAGGAATAATCAAAATCTCAGAAGCCATCGTCACAAGGTCCGATGCCACCAGTCCGATGATACCGGTCGGTATCGTAGATACAAGAACTAAAAGTACGAATTTTCGATATCCGTTTGTCACAATTTTTATGTATTCATTTTGTTCATGCATACATTTATTGCGGAAAAATCGAACTACATTGATAAAACTATCTCTTACAATGCTGCATCCCTCTACGATCATACTGAAAATATCTTTGTAATAGACTGCAAAAATGGCAATCAATGTCCCAAGATGCAAAATGACATCGAACAACAGTCCCGTATCAGTTTTCATATGAAACAGAATCTTAAAAATGGCAAGGTGTCCGCTGCTGCTTACGGGTAAAAATTCCGTGACTCCTTGAATGATTCCCATAATAATTGCTTGTAATAATGACATAATATCCTCCCGATTCTCTTTACATGTTTATATGTCAAAAAAGAGAAAAATATCCTAGTTTTTCCCATACAAAATATACTATCATATTTAGACATCATTGTCATTAAAAGATTCTGTTTCCAACATTTAAGATTTATTTAATTCCTTCTTCAATCATCTGATGTAATCTCTGCAATGCTTCTCTCATTCCGCCCACTTCGTTGATAATTCCCTCTTCTACAGCTGCTTTTCCGACTAAAATTGTCCCCAGATCTTTTGACATCATAAATGTATTCATCATCAGCTTTTCCATCTGATCTGGTCTTGCAAAACAGTGATCACAGATAAAGCCAATAATGCGATCTTGCATCTGTTTAAAATATTCATAAGTCTGCGGCGCGCCGATTACCGTACCACTCAAGCGCACAGGATGAATCACCATGGTTCCCGTTGGCACAATAAAAGAATAATCCGCAGAAACGGCAAGCGGCACCCCAATCGAATGACTTCCCCCCAACACCAGCGAGACCGTCGGGATACTCAAAGAAGCTACCATCTCCGCAATCGCAAGGCCCGACTCCACATCTCCGCCGACTGTGTTGAGCAAAAGTAATAATCCGTCTATCTCCTTAGAATCCTCAATCTCCGCAAGTTTTGGCAATACATGTTCATATTTTGTCGTCTTTGTATTCGCAGAAAGCGTTTCATGTCCCTCCACTTCTCCGATAATCGTTAAGAGATGTATTTTGTGTTCTTTATCATTTTTATCTAAAAGACGCTGTCCATCATCATTACTATTTCGATCTTCTCCCATATGTCTCTCCTTTCTTTTTCAATAAGACCCCTTTTACACAAAAATAGAGAGCTTGTCTCACTCTCTATTTTCGTATTTTATGTATTTTTCCTCATTTTATTCTTTCTGGAACATCCACAGATGAAAATTTTCATTATTCACTCGTTGAGGCGAGCAGGTTCTGACTTAGGAGAACTTTTCGCACCTGATATCCGACAACGACAGCACAAACCAGTTTCACCAAGTCCAGTGGAATATATGGAAATACACACATCGTAAGCGCCTCCATAATTCCAGTCTGATACTGAATGACAAACCATGCTGTTCCAAAGGCATAACAAGCTATGATGCCAAGGATTCCGCCCACAACATACATCAGAATCTTTCCCGGGAATTTTTCCACAAACAATCCTATAAAAAAGACAAGAAACACGTAACCTACTAAATAACCTCCTGTCGGTCCTACAAATTTTTGTATCCCGCCGGTAAAACCGGTAAACACCGGAAGCCCAGCCATGCCAAGCAACAGATATACGATTGTACTAATGACACCTTTCCATTTGCCCAAAATGATTCCTGCTAAAAACAGTGCAAAAAATGACAATGTAATCGGAATCGGCGATATCGGAATCGGAATAGAGAATGGAGAGATGATACTGATGACTGCCGTAACCATGGCTATGACCGACATGTCTTTTACTGTTATTTTCTTCCTCATACAAGTAGCTCCTTATTGTTAACTAGTTTATTTGTTCTGTTAACATTAAGGATACCCTACTCATGTATATTTGTCAACCTGTTTTTTATTTTTGGTTGACTATTTATTTTTCACCTATCAAATAAGAATACAGTCCCATATATTTTTCCGTGGACTTCTTCCAGGAAAAATCCATCTCCATTCCACGTTCGACCATCTGATTCCACTGACGCTTCTTTTCAAAAAAGACATATTTTGAATAGTTGATCGTATTCAACATTTCCTCACCGTTATAATTGGTGAAAGAAAATCCCTCCCCAGTGTTCTCATATTCATTGAATGGTTTTACAGTATCCTTCAAACCGCCCGTCTCTCGCACAATAGGAACCGTTCCATAGCGATAGGAAATCAATTGCGTCAGCCCGCATGGTTCAAACCGAGATGGCATCAAAAACGCATCGGCTGAGGCATACAATTTATGCGCCAACTCATCGGAATAGCAGATATTAGCAGAGATCTTATCCCCATACTTCCAGGCAAAATGCCGGAACATATTTTCATAATCCGCATCTCCTGTCCCAATCACAACCAGTTGCGTATAGTCATCAATCACACGTTCAATCACATAGCGAACCAAATCTAGCCCCTTTTGATCCGTCAGCCTTGAGATCAGGCCAATCATATACTTTTTCTTATCCACGGTCAGTCCCAGATCCTCCTGCAACTTTACCTTGTTCTTCCATTTTTTTGTCCTAAAATCATGTTTGTCATAGTTCACAAACAGACTTGTATCTGTCTTCGGATTGTAGACGTCATAATCTATTCCATTTACAATTCCCTGCATATCAAAATGTCTAGCTCCCAAAAGACCGTCTAGCCCTTCACCGTAGTAAGAACTTTGAATCTCGTCGGCATACGTCTCGCTGACCGTTGTGAGATAGTCTGCATACACCAGTCCACCTTTTAACATGTTGGCATCCTCTTGGAATTCCAACTTATCCGGTGTAAAAAAGGACATATCCAATCCGCTCAATCCCTGCAATGTCTTAATATCCCAGACTCCCTGAAATTTCAGATTGTGGATCGTCATAATAGATTTCATTCCCCAGAAAAACATATCCCCCTGAAATTCATTCTTCAAATAGACTGGAATTAGCCCTGTCTGCCAATCATGACAGTGAATAATATCTGGATGAAAATCCACCAGCGGAAGCATAGAGAGCACTGCCTTGTCAAAAAAACAAAATTTTTCGATATCATAGCGCACGTTTCCGTATGGTAAAAAACTGTCAAAATATTCCTGATTATCAATAAAATAGTAGATGATTCCGTCCAATTCATATTGCAGGACTCCCACATATTTATCCTGGATCAGCGGTCCCACGCCCAGATAAAAGTGAGTCACATATTTAAAATTATTTCGATATGCCTCCGAAATACAACTATAATTTGGCAATACAACCCTGACATCCCACTCTTCTTTATCAAACTCTTTTGGCAATGCGCCGCATACGTCTGCAAGACCTCCGGTCTTGACAAATGGAACACATTCTGATGCTGCAAATAGAACCCTTTTCATTCTTTCCCCTCCATTGTAGTTAAATATTTGACAATGCCTGCTCTAAATCGGCGATAATATCCTGCGCGTTCTCAATTCCAACGGAAAAACGAATCAAATCCGGCTGTACGCCTGCCTCGATCAATTCCTCTTCCGATAATTGTCTGTGTGTGTGACTCGCTGGATGTAAAACACAAGTTCTCGCATCTGCGACATGTGTCACAATCGCGGCAAGTTTCAATTGGTCCATAAATGCTTTTGCCTCGTCTCTTCCGCCTTTTAATCCAAATGAAATGACTCCACAAGTTCCGTTTGGCATATATTTTTTCGCAAGCTCGTAATATTTATTCGATGGAAGGCCTGCATAATTTACCCATTTCACCCGATCGTTATTTTCCAAATACTGCGCCACTTTCAACGCATTTTCACAGTGTCTTGGAACTCTTAAGTGAAGCGTCTCGAGTCCGACATTCAATAAAAACGCATTTTGCGGAGATTGGATGGAGCCCAAATCCCTCATAAGCTGTGTCGTTGCCTTTGTGATATAGGCGCCTTTTCCAAATTTCTTTGTATAGACAACTCCATGGTAAGATTCATCCGGCTGTGTCAGCCCCGGAAACTTTTCCGCATGTGCCTCCCAGTCAAAATTTCCGCTGTCAATAATGGCTCCGCCGACACACATGGCGTGTCCATCCATGTATTTTGTCGTGGAATGTGTCACAATATCTGCTCCCCACTCAAAAGGGCGACAATTGATCGGTGTTGCAAACGTATTATCAATAATCAGCGGAACATCATGTTCATGTGCCAATCTCGCAAATTTTTCAATGTCGAGAACTACCAGAGATGGATTAGAGATTGTCTCCGCAAAGACACATTTTGTATTTGGGCGAAATGCTTTTTCTAACTCCTCATATGATAAATCTGGATCTACAAACGTACAGTCGATCCCCATTTTTTTCATCGTTGTTCCGTACAGATTAAACGTTCCGCCGTAGATTGTGGATGCGCTTACGATATGATCGCCGCTTTCACAGATATTAAATACCGCATAATAATTCGCCGCCTGTCCGGAAGAGGTCAGCATACCAGCCACTCCTCCCTCTAACTCTGTAATTTTTTCAGCTACCGTATCATTGGTCGGATTTTGAAGTCTTGTATAAAAATAGCCACTGTCCTCCAAATCGAAAAGCTTTCCCATCTGGTCGGAAGTGTCGTATTTAAACGTCGTACTCTGGTAGATCGGCAAAACTCTCGGCTCTCCCTTTCCTGGATGCCATCCCGACTGGATACATTTTGTTTCAATTTTATAATTCTTACTCATCTTTTTGCTCCTTTATGAAAATATTGCATCGATCTTTCGTTCTTTATAGCAAAAACCCCGGCGTTCTGCCGGGTTATCTGCAATTATTCATCCCAATTATGATATACTTCCTGAACGTCCTCGTCCTCGTCCAACAAATCCAATGTCTTATTGATATTGTATAGATCCTGTTCATCTGTCAACTGCACATAATTTTGTGGAATCATCGTCACCTCTGCAGATGCCATAGGAATCTGCTCTGCTTCCAATGCCTCCCTGACTTTTGAAAAATCATCCGGATCTGTGATAATCTCAAAGCTGTCCTCTTCTTCCGAAAAGTCCTCTGCTCCCGCATCCAAAGCCAGCATCATCAGATCATCTGCATCCAGATTGGTCTCCTCTTTCGCGACAATAATCTGTCCTTTTGTATCAAACATATATGATACACATCCCTGCGTACCAATATTTCCCTTTCCTTTTGTAAAAGCATTTCTCACATTCGCCGCCGTTCGATTCTTGTTATCTGTCAGTGCTTTTACGATGATTGCTGTCCCACTCGGTCCATATCCTTCGTATACAACATATTCATAGTTGACAGAAGCCGCATCACCGGATGCCTTCTTGATTCCTCTTGTGATCGTATCATTCGGCATATTGTTTGCCTTTGCCTTCGCAATGACATCACGCAGTTTACTGTTATTTGCCGGATCTGCACCGCCCTCTTTTACTGCAACGGCAATCTCTCGTCCGATAATTGTAAAGATTTTCCCCTTTGCCGCATCATTTTTTTCTTTCTTATGCTTAATATTGGCAAATTTGGAATGTCCTGACATATTTTTTCCTCTTTTCTGTTCGTTTTTCCGCTCTCTATTTTACCATTTTTTCCTCATTCTGACAAGCCTGCTGCGCTTCTTCTTCTGAGAGTTTCGTCACCTTTACCTTCCCGATCATCTTGTTATTCACAGACAAAATATCAAACCGACATCCGTTTCCCGTCACAGAAATCGTCTCGCCTTCCGTTGGAATTTTACCGATCAAAAAGATCAAATACCCATTTAAGGTTTCATAGTCCTCCATTTCAAACGGAATATGCAGCGTCTCCTCCACCTCTTCTAACGGAGTGAGCCCCTGCATAAGATAGGCATTTTCTCCAATTTGATCTACCGTATGTTCCTCTTCATCGTGCTCATCTAAGATATTTCCGACAATCTCCTCTAAAATATCTTCTAACGCCACAATTCCCGCCGTCTGCCCGTACTCGTCCACCACAATAACAATATGGTTTTTCTTATACTGCATCTCTTTAAAAAGCGAATTGATATTTTTTGTCTCGGGGATAAAGTCCACTTCAAAAACCAGATCCGCAATGTCTCTGATTGGTATCTTTTGGACAGATGGATCTTTCGCATACATTAGAACTTCTCTGATATGTATCACACCGACAATATTGTCAATATCATTCTCATAGACTGGAAATCTAGAATGATTCTGCTCGATGATAAAATTCATCGCCTCCTCAAAAGAAGTATTCCCGTCAATCGCCACGATATTTTTTCGATGTGTCATAATATCTTTTGCTTCCTTATCCCCGAATTCAAAGATATTGTGAATCATCATGGCTTCACTTTCTAACAGTGCTCCCTGTTCATGCACCTCATCCACCATGGATATGATCTCTTTTTCCATCTGTTCATCGTTTGCTTTCTTTTTAGAAAATATTCTTAAAAAGGGGTGCCTACCCTCGCCATCATCCATATCTTATCTCCTTCTTCTCCTCTGTAACCGTTTTTTCCATTGTAATTTCTGTCAAAATTCTATACAAAAATCCTATCATTTCTCCACTTATTAGTCAAGATTATGTACGAAGTTCCAGACTAATGAGCAGAGCACGCTCCACTTTTTGCAAAATCTCACGGTCCAGATGACACACTTTATCTTTCAATCTCTTTTTATCAATGGTCCTTAACTGTTCCAGCAAAACGACGGAATCCTTTACCAACGCATATTTCCTCGAATCCAGTTCCACATGTGTGGGTAATTTTGCCTTATTCATCTGACTCGTAATCGCCGCACAGATGACAGTTGGGCTATGCTTATTCCCAATATCATTCTGAATAATCAGTACCGGTCTGATGCCTCCCTGCTCGGAACCCACCACCGGCCTTAAATCTGCATAATAAATATCTCCTCTATGAATTACCATACTTTCACTCCAAAATTTAGATTCAGCCTAGCAGTCTCACCAAGCTATAGTAAGTATTTCCCAAATTTTTCGAGTGTAAACATTCACAAACCTTATTCATCAAAATTGTCCCTTGTATCGACGATCTCTCCATTCCTGCAAAAAACTCTAGGAATTCTCTTTCCTAAGTCGCAGGCAAATTCATAATTAAATCTTCCCGATAATTCTGCGAGTGTTTCCATACTTAAATGTTCCTCCCCATCCCATCCAAGCAGTGTCGCAAAGTCTCCCTCTTCTACTCCAGAAATCTCTGTGACATCTACCATAAACTGGTCCATGCAGACACGACCACAGATCGGTGCTTTTTTTCCACGAATCAAAACATATCCACAATTAGAAAGACTTCTCGGGTAACCGTCCCCATATCCCACAGGAATTGTTGCTATTTTCTGAGGGGATCTAACCTCATAAGTACCGCCATAGCCAATCGTCCTGCCCGGCATCAGTGTCTTAATGCAGATAATTTTGGACTTCAATTCCAGTATCGGCTTTAAGGGCAGGCGCTCTTTTTTCACTTCATCGGAAGGTAACAATCCATATAGAATGATTCCCGCCCGCACCGCATCCATATTGGCCTGCGGCAAATCTATGATTCCGGCACTGTTAGAACAATGCTTTAACGGAATCTCAAGGCCACGCTTTTTCAACATCGAGATCATCTTTTGATAGAGCGCAATCTGTCCTTTGACATGTGTCTTATCAAGCTCATCTGCTTTTGCAAAATGTGTAAAGATTCCTTCCATCACAAGATTGGAGAGCCCCTCCATTTTTTCGATCTCATCGGCGCTCTCTTCCGTGACCTGGTAACCGATACGGCTCATCCCCGTATCAATTTTAATATGTATTTTTATTTCTTTTCCGAATTTTCTTCCTATTTCGGACAATGCCTGTGCCGAAGAAAAAGAAAAAACCGTCGGCTGTAAGTCCCATAAAGCGATCTCCTCAAATTCCGACTCAAAACTGTGCCCCAAAATCAAAATGGGATTTTTTATCCCATGTCGCCTCAAAACGATTCCCTCTTGTGCAGTCGCAACGGCGAACCCCCAAAGATATGGAAGAGGCGCAATGGTTTTCGCAATTGGCACAGCACCATGTCCATACCCGTCTGCTTTGATCACTGCGATCACTTTTGTATCTTTATCTATTACTTTATGAATCTGCTCTAAATTTTTTACGAGTGCATCCAGATTGATTTTCGCATAGATGCGCTGGTAATCCTTTTCCGATCTCATTTTGTTACCTCTTTGATTCCCTCCAAAATATCTCCTGCCATCAGACTGTAATACCCTGTCTTTTTCACCATGACATCTCCCGCGTAGCCGTGCAGATAGACTCCCATGGCAGCCGCCCGCTCTGCGGACAGACCTCCTGCCATTAGCCCTCCGATCAAGCCGCTCAATACATCTCCACTTCCTGCCGTTGCCATCCCATGATTCCCTGAAAGATTCACATAAGTCTTTCCATAAGGAATACTCGTAATCGTACGCACATCTTTTTGCACACAGATGACATGATATTCTGCTGCAAATTTTTGCGCCGTCTCAAGCAGATTTTTTTTGATATCTTCGACAGATTTCCCCACGAGTCTAGACATTTCGCCTAGATGAGGTGTTAAAATCAAATCCGTATGCACTCTTTTTAAAAGCTCCGTCTCTCTTGCCAGTAAATTGAGCGCATCCGCATCTAGAACCATTGGCACACGCGCTTCCATTAACGTTGCTTCTAACATCAATTGTGCCGTCTTAGAAGTACCGAGTCCCGGTCCCATCACCACGACATCCGCCCAGTGCACCGCCTCGATCAACGTCTCCTTTTCTACTTCTTTTTCATCGTAAGTAATCAATATTGCTTCCGGCACTTTCTCATTTAACATAGTCCGGTTCTTTTCATGCGTCAATATCTTTACAAGACCACACCCCGCTAAATAAGCAGCCTTTGCCGAAAAGTAAGCGGCACCTGCCATTTCTTTACTTCCGGCGATGACCAGCACCTTCCCATATGTTCCTTTATTGGAATCGGATCTTCGCTCTGGCAACAATTTTACAATATCTTTTTTCTCTAAAGCCAAAACCTGAGGCTCCTTTTCCAAAAAGCTTTCTTTTGTGATCCCAATCTCACTCACAATCACTTTCCCTGCGGCTTTTGCTCCCGGATATAGACAGATTCCTAATTTATTATATGCAAAAGTCACCGTATAGTCCGCATAAAAACAACATCCCATAACAGCCCCGCTATCGGCATGGATACCAGATGGGATATCTACGGCCAGCTTTTTTGCCTCTATCGCATTCATTTTCTCAATCGCCTCTTCGTATTTTCCTTCCACATCCCTTGAAAGTCCAATACCAAACAATGCGTCAATCACAAGAGTTTGTTCGCCGCATTCTTTTATCTCTCCCTCTCTTACTTCGATCCCATACGCATTTAAGATCTCATACTGCTTTTTTGTCTCCTCACTACATTTCTCATAGTTTCCGATCAAATATACCGTAACTTTCCTACCCATGAGATATAACATCCTAGCGACTGCCATCCCGTCACCACCATTATTTCCCGTTCCACACACAATCAATGTCTTGGTATCATCGATGCCTTCTTTTTCTATCGTCTCTATCACTCTTAGTGCGGCACGTTCCATCAACACCAACGACGGCACAGAAAATACAGTGATGGTATTTTGATCCGCCTGTTTCATTTCCTTCGCATTTAAAAGATATTGCATCCTCTGTTCTCTCTTTCTATCTTTTTATAAACTCTCACATTTTAATGTAACAAGTTTTTTTCCTCCTTGGGGAAATCTAGAGGAATTTTCTATAGAAGCACAAGGGGATGTTGCAACCTGCCATTTTGCAACACCCCCTCATTTATTCTCATCCTATTCACTTTCTTTTTCTTCCTGCGCTTCTTCCTCCTGCGTCAGGTCAAACACATCTACAATCTGTGGTCCAAAAATGTCATGCATATAGGCATACATTTCTCTGCTGTTGATCTCTCGATTCTGCTTTTTGATGATATTCTTTTTCAATTCAACGCGAACTTGTTTGATCCATACGTCAATCTCCTGAACCTCTTCCGTATTAGAACGCATTTTTTCATAGCAAAAACTCATACTTGCGATCATTAATCGCTCATTTGCCTCTTTGATCAATTTAGGAAGTTCTAAAAGCTCATCCTCACACGCCTCTATCTTCTCATTAACCTCATTGATCAGGCGTTTATTATCATCCATCGTCTTCTCTGCAACCGGATCGTGGTATTCTTCGCTCTTTCCTTCCATATTTGCGACAATTCCTTCCATCAAGTTGCTCTTAATTCGCTTTAAATCCTTAATATCTTGGTTCGCCTGTCCCTGTCTTTTCAGAAAATTATTTAATTCCTCTTCGATCTCTTTAATCTCTTCATTTTTCCCGTGGATGGCAAATAAGCGGTGCCATTTCTGATCCAAAACCAGAATCGGTACTTTTTTATCACTCAATGCTCCGCGAAAGTACTCCAGATCCCTCATGTAGATACCTCCGACTTACTTCTTCTTTATGGTCTGATTTTTTACAATATTATAGGAAAGCTGCATCAGACTGTCAGACAGATGCACATTTTCCACTACAACATTTTCGTCTTTTAATTCTAAGTCCACATGGGCAAAATTCCAAATCGCATGAACCCCCATATCCACTAACTTCCTAGCTATAGAGTCCGCCTTCTCTTTCGGCATTGTGAGCGCTGCAATATCCACCTCATGCTCCTCTAAAAAATCGTCCATCTCATCTAACATACGAATCTCAATTCCGCGAACATTTCTCCCTTTTAAGAGAGGATTCACATCAAAAAGCCCGATGATCACGAAACCAAGCTTTTCAAACTTTACATAATTTGCAAGTGCCTGACCTAGATTTCCAGCACCTACTACAATAATATTGTGCCGCTGGTTTAAACCCAAAATTTTTCCTATTTCTTCATATAAAAATTTTACGTTATAGCCATATCCCTGTTGCCCAAAACCGCCAAAATTGTTTAAATCCTGACGTATCTGGGAAGCCGTTACATTCATCCTGCTGCTGAGCTCGTTCGACGAGATACGCTCAACCCCTTCATCCAACAAATCTCCCAGATATCTATAATAGCGCGGCATCCTGCGGATTACTGCCTGTGAAATCTCCTTTTCCACCTTAACTTCCTCCTAACGCCAACTACCATATATTATAATCATTTTCAATTGGGCTGTCAATGTGTCAAAAATTTAACTATTTTCCGACAAGGCTTCCCATCTTTCGTACAAAACTTCCAATCTTTCACTACAAACCGCTCTCTCCTGACCAAGTTCGTTCAATTTTGCCGAATTTGTTGCCACTGCCACATCCTGACACATCAGATCAATTTCGGCAATTTTCTGTTCCTGCTTCTCTATCTCATCTTCTACATTTTTTAGTTCACTGGCAAGTTTTCGCCGTCTCGCCTGTTCCTGCTTCTGCTGCTGCCAATCCAGTTTGTTTTCACTTTCTTCTTGGACAACCACTTCTCTCTCTGTTAAGACCTGATTTTTTATCTCCTCTTTCTTTTCCAGATAATAGTCGTAATCGCCAAGATAATTTGTCAGCATGTGATTCGATAAGTCCAGGATGCGATGCGCGGTCTTGTTAATAAAATAACGGTCATGGGACACGAAAAATACCGTTCCGGTATAATGATTAAGCGCAGATTCTAGGATCTCTTTAGAAACGATATCCAAGTGATTCGTCGGTTCATCCAGAATCAAAAAATTCGCTTTGCCGAGCATCAATTTTGCTAACGAGACTCGTCCTCTCTCCCCTCCACTCAAATCGCCAACCCGCTTAAAAACATCCTCATCCGTAAAAAGAAATGCTGCAAGCGTGTTGCGCACCTGCGTATTGGTGAGATTTGGATAGGCATCGCTGATTTCTTCGAATAGATTTTTTTCCATATGAAGGATCTGCTGCTCCTGATCGTAATAGCCAATATGGACATTCGCACCTAACGTAACCGTTCCGGCATCCTGCGCAACCATTTCATTCAAGATCTTTAACATCGTCGTCTTGCCGGTTCCATTATTCCCAATCAAAGCGACATGCTCTCCTCTTTTTATTTCAAAATCAATATCTTCAAAAAGATGATTGCTTCCATAAGATTTTGCGAGTCCCTCAACTTGCAAGACATCGTTTCCGCTTCGGATATTTGGCTTTAAGGAAATCTTGATATCGGTCTGTTCCTCTTCTGGTCTCTCTATACGCTCTATTTTATTCAAAAGCTTTTCACGACTCTCCGCCCGCCTGATTGATTTTTCACGGTTAAATGACTTTAATTTGGCAATTACCTCTTCCTGATGTTTGATCTCCCGCTGCTGATTATAGTAGGCTTTCATCTGTGCCTCTCGCAGCTTTTCTTTTTTTACAGCATATTCTGAATAATTTCCTTCATATATTTGCACTTGATGCATTGAAACTTCGATGACTTTTGAGACAACACGGTTCAAAAAATATCGATCATGCGATACGATGGCGACTGCCCCTTTATAATTCATCAAAAAATTTTCCAACCATGCGATTGAATTCAGATCCAGATGATTGGTCGGCTCGTCCAATAAAATAATATCCGGCTTTGTCACAAGCAATTTTCCAAGCGCTACTCTAGTCTTTTGCCCTCCGGAAAGTTGATCGATCTTCTTACTATAATCCTCCGCGGCAAACCCCAAACCATTTAAGACTCCATAGACTTCACTTTTATAGCTGTATCCGCCCTCTAATTCGAATTGATGGTTCAGTCTGTTATAATTTTCTAATAATTTTTCTAACGCATCTCCTTCTAGAGTATGCATTTCTTCTTCCATACTGCGCAATCTTTTTTCCAAGGTAATGACATCATTTTTCACCGAGAGAAGCTCTTGCTCTATGCTTCTCTCTCCTGCGATCTCCTGATGCTGTGCCAGATATCCGATCGTTTTCCCTTTTGCGAGAATTACCTCGCCTGTATCGGCCGACAATTCTCCCATAATTATTTTCAAAAGCGTAGATTTTCCAGCCCCGTTAATTCCCACGATAGCGGTTTTCTCATTTTCTTCGATGTGAAAAGAGGCACCTTTTAATATTTCCTCCGTCCCAAAAGATTTGCTGACATTTTGAACAGATAGTATCATTTCTATTACATTTTCTCCAGTGTTGCTCTAATCTCTTTAATAAAATTCTGACTGTTGAGTACGGTAACATCTTTTAAGGAGGTAATCAACGCCAAATCCTTTGTCATTTTTCCTGACTCAATCGTCTGAATGCAAGCTTTTTCTAACCGGTCCGCAAATTCTGACAAATTTTTGTTTTGATCTAGCTCCCCGCGTTTTCTAAGAGCTCCCGTCCATGCAAAAATCGTCGCCACTGAATTCGTGGAAGTTTCCTCGCCCTTTAAATGTTTGTAATAATGGCGCTGCACAGTTCCATGTGCCGCTTCATACTCATAATAGCCGTCTGGTGATACCAGCACGGAAGTCATCATTGCAAGAGATCCAAAGGCCGAAGATACCATATCGCTCATAACGTCTCCGTCATAATTTTTACAAGCCCAGATATAACCGCCCTCTGACTTCATGACACGCGCTACGGCATCATCAATCAATGTATAAAAATATTCGATACCGGCCGCATCAAATTTTTCTTTATATTCTGCATCAAAGATTTCCTGGAAAATATCTTTAAACGTATGGTCATATTTTTTGGAAATCGTATCTTTTGTCGCAAACCAGAGATCCTGCTTTTGATCTAGTGCATAGTTAAAACAGCTTTTTGCAAAGCTCTCAATAGATGTGTCTAGATTGTGCTGTCCCTGTACAATTCCGGCTCCCGCAAATTGTTGGATCAGTTCTCTTTGCTCTGTCCCGTCTTCTGCCGTATAAACCAATTCACATGTTCCGGCTCCCGGGATCTTCATTTCCACGCCTTTATACACATCTCCATATGCATGTCTCGCGATCGTAATTGGTTTTTTCCAGTTGCGTACACATGGCTCAATCCCCTTGACCACAATCGGGGTGCGAAAAACCGTGCCATCTAATATTGCGCGAATTGTTCCGTTCGGACTCCTCCACATCTCTTTTAAATCATACTCTTTCATGCGAGCCGCGTTCGGAGTGATCGTTGCGCATTTTACGGCAACTCCATATTTTTTTGTCGCCTGGGCAGACTCTACTGTCACCTGATCGTCTGTCGCATTGCGATGCTCTAATCCCAAGTCATAATACTCTGTCTTTAAATCAATAAATGGCAAAAGCAATTCTTCTTTGATGATCTGCCATAAAATCCTTGTCATCTCATCCCCGTCCATCTCAACTAACGGTGTATTCATTTTAATTTTTTCCATTGGTCTAACCTCCATGTTGTTTATATATCTCTATCTAAATTTCAAAAGAAAGATTCATTGCATATGGATTCTTTTCGCGCTTGACTACCACTTGATGGCTCACCCAACGCAACATATGAACGGTTACCCGATATATTTTTTCAAAATTCTCCCGATCCATAATACGATATTGTACTTTTCCATTTTCGTCTTTACTTCCATCTAAATTACAGCGAAACAACAGAATCATATTTTTTTCTTTTTTTGCAAGTGTCACAGAGACCTGATACATCAAAAACTGTGTGTGTACAAGTTCTAATAGCGTGTGCAGCGCATACGCCATACTAGGAGTCAGTTTTTTTGGAATTCCCTCTTCCACTCGATTGTCGATTTTCAAAAAGGACTTTACTTGCGGATTGTGGAACTTTTCCAAAAGCTCCCTCTCTATCAGACCCCAATCCCGTGTTCCAAAAAAATAATATTTTATAAAATTTTCATAGGACTCTTTTATATAACCTTGTAATTCCGCTAATACCTTCTCTGTCAAATCACCTTTTTTAGAACTCAGGTTGTTGTCCACAAACCTCATCACCATATCCATAATGATTCCATATTCCGCCTTCTTTTGTGCTACTTCATTTTTTATCTTTTTGTGACTCTGATAGGTCTGTTCCGACTCCTGCTGCCTCTCTTCTTTTTCCTGTACTCCTTCTTTGCGCAACTCTTCCATCCGAATCGCTTCCTCGATCGGTATTAAAATATCTCCGGCTACTTTACACGGTTTTAGAATTAATTTGGACGCCCTAGATCGATTGATGGCTTCTAACGTACTGCTGATATCCTCTGCCGGTGAAAGTGCTATTGGGATCGTCCCTGGAGAAATCTGCCTGGCAAAACAAAATAGCTCTTCCCCGCTCATAATCGGAAATTCCAATTCGCAGATAATCACGTCAATCTTTTGTTTATTCAATATATCAAGCGCTATTTCCGGGGTTGATGCATAGAGGAAAGAATACTCTTTTGGTACAACTCCCAATATTTTCTGGATACTTTTTATATGTCTCTCTTCAGAATCAACAATTAGTATTTGATACATATCATCTCCCCCTACATTCTATATTATTTTCTCTAAATAAGCATAGCTTTCTTGCTGACGCTCATTATAGCACACTTCTTTAACTCTGTCTCTGATTTTAAAAAATAACTTTTGAGACTGTAACACTTTCTCTATTTCAGCATAAGATGAAGTGTAATTAAAAATCTGGAGGACTTCAAATGAGTGATTTAGCAGCAACAAACTGTGGATGTGGATGTAACGATGAGGGAGGATGCAGCTCTATTATTTGGTTAATTATCTTATTATCTTGCTGTGGCTGCGGAAACAGCGGTCTTTTCGGCGGCAATGGCTGTGATGGAAATAACAGCTGTATGTGGTTGATTTTACTGCTTCTCTTCTGCGGTGGTGGAAACGGATTTGGCAATTGCTTCTGCTAAACTTCTACACATCTTTGCATGAAATGCAGCTTTCTTCTTAACAAAAAAGTAAAATGCTTTTTCTAAGAAGAACGGAGCGTTACAAAGTAGATGAGGAATCATCTATGGAGCAACGCTCCATTTCTTTTTTTATCCGAGCCATAAATGACATCGCATTATTTCTCTTTCGCTATCAGTCGATTCCCACTCTGATACCGCCACCGCGTTCAGACGGTTGAATCAACACTGAAACGGGATTATTCCCAGCCCATTCAAATGCATAAGTTTCCCCGGAATGTTGTCCGATAAAGTTCTTCCAGCTAATATCTGTTTTAATCTGTGGATCGCCGTATCCGTTTTGGCTAAACCAGCAAATGACAGCATCCGGATCCACTGAGAGCGTTTTTCCATCCTGAATATTACTCAAAACTAATGGGTTTCCATCGGAAAGAAGCGCCACAAATGCATTATTTCCTTCTCCGGTAAGCGTTGATGTAAATAGTCCTTTTTGCGAGACTACACCCCTTCCAATAAAACGGGTACTGTATTTGCAATCCTGGGTAAATGCCAAAAGGTTCTCTGACTCTACGGAGACAGTCTCTCCAGGACTCAATTTGTAAACGACAATATGTTGTCCCGCATTTGCATAATATGTAATGGAATCCCCAGACATTGTAACTTTCATCAATGGCAAGTTTTCACC
>JAAVYC010000034.1 GCA_022790905.1 Lachnospiraceae bacterium
AAAAATTTTAGGTGGTAAATGGAAAATTGAAATCATTTATTACATCGCTTTTCGGGATATACATCGCTTTGGGGAGCTTCGCAGACAGATCGGCGATATTACGGAATCAAGCCTGACAAAGCAGCTTCGGGAGTTGGAAGCGGACGGATTCATTACTCGCTATGATTACAAAGAAGTCCCTCCTCATGTGGAATATAATCTTACTGACTTAGGGAAAAGCTTCATTCCCGTTTTTGAGCATATGAAACAATGGGGAGATGAAAATCTCAGTGAATAGATAAATCATGATATCTGGCAGGCACATAAAATAGTTTAGAAAGTAATATTTATTGAATTGTTTAAATTCGCATGCCCGCCTGTACAGATTGGCATTCTAAGAGCCAAAATCCATCCAGCGAATATAAGCTTCCCGATAGATTTCAGAAGAAGAGAGGTCAAGAATTGTTGTCTGACGCTGTAGACAGTTAAAATAATGATCCGATGGATCGGACAGATACCGGACAGCTCCGGCAAGAGATGTATTTCCCATAGGGTGCATTTTTCCGCGAAAAGCTTCTGGGAACATGCCGATGGAAATTGCCTTTTCGGTGTCCGTGTGTGTTCCAAATCCGCCGCAGAGGTAGACATCTGGGATATCTGTGAATTCTATTCTAGCTGCGTCGGTTAAAGTCTCGATGCCAGCGCGCACGGAAGCTTTGGCGAGTTGTATCTGACGAATATCTTCCTGAGAAAAATGATATTTTTGATAACGATAACCTCCATAGAAAAAGATTCCCTGTAAAAGTCCGGTTTGATCCAGGACTTTTTTTTGATACATCTCATAAATGGCGGCTAGAACGTCGCTGCCGGGAATGCGGCTTCCCTCAAAAGCAGGTCCGGCGGCAACGGAGGTGCCAAAAAATTGATCTTGATATCCAAGTATCATTTCTCCGTTTGTGCCCAGATCAACAAAAAGAAAAGGATTTTTCTTTTTTTCTAAATGAAGAGAATAGAGACCGGAGACAATATCTCCGCCGAGAAAAGCGCTGATTCCCGGCAGAACAGTCACGTTGGAAGCAGCCGAAAAAGGGTCGCCTAAAAGTTCTTTTGCGGACATGGCAGGATAGGTGCGCATAACTGGATGAAATGGAGCCTTGCCAAGGGTCTCACATGAGAGGCCTAAAAGAAGGTGGCACATCGTGGTATTTGCTGCGATACAAATAGATGAGAGACTTGAGGGACAAATATTTTTTTCCTTTAAAAGGACGCAGATTTCTCGATTCAAAGTTGAAATGAGTCCGTCTTTTAAAGCGGAAAGCTTTCCGTTATTGGAAGCATCGATGCGATTTAGTACATCGGCGCCGTAAGCAATTCCAGGATTTAAAAAACCGTGTGAAGAGAGAATGGAATCGTTGTGGAGATCGACAAGCGCGAGAGCGATAGTCGTTGTTCCAATATCCACGGCGATACCAAAATGTTTGTCGGAATCTTCTGATTCTGGTGTGAGAGAATGGGAAGAGGGAGATAGAATTTCGATGGTCGTCTCAGTATCCAGGGAATCCGATAAAATGGTAACGGTCTGACAATCTTTTGCGAGAGTCTGACAGGCTTTTTTTAGGACGCCGTCAGCATTTACAAGACAGTGATTACAGGTGCCTTTTCCACCGCAAGAAGCGCGAAAAGAGAAACCGTTTTTTTGCAGTGCGCCGAGTATGGTTTCAGAATTTTTATAATCAATAAAAACGGTTTTACCTTCGTGTATCACAGTTAGTCTGTTCATATTATCTTCCTCCTATTGCTGACATCATCATAGCGGACACGGCAAGCTCTGTCAAATGGCGGTGGAAAAGCTGGAGATTATATACTATAATGGGGTACGATAAGAAAAGAAGAGGCGGAAAATTATGAAAATTTTGTTGACGGCAATCAATGCGAAATATATTCATTCCAATCTCGCGGTCTACAGTCTGCGCACATACGCGAGAAAATATAGAGAATATGTCCAACTTCTCGAATATACAATTAACAATCGTTTGGAAGAGATTTTAGAGGGAATCTATAAGGCACATGCGGATGTGATCTGTTTTTCCTGTTATATTTGGAATTTTTCTTATGTAGAAGAATTGATTGTAGAATTAAAAAAATTGTGTCCGGATACGCCGATCTGGGTTGGCGGTCCGGAAGTATCTTATGAGGTGAAGGAATTACTGCAAAAGCATCCGGGCATTGACGGTGTTATGATTGGAGAAGGCGAGCAGACTTTTTTAGAATTATGCAGATGTTATATAGAAGGTAAAGAAAATGAATGGGAACAAAAGTTATTGAACATACCGGGAATTGCTTATCGTAAAGAAAATAAAGAAGTGGTAATTACTGGAATGGCAAAACCTATTTTGATGGATGAGATCCCTTTCTGCTATGAAAATATGGAAGAGTTTAAGAATCGAATTATTTACTATGAATCTTCTAGGGGATGTCCGTTTTCCTGCAGTTACTGTTTGTCTTCCGTGGATAAAAGGCTTCGTTTTCGCAGCCTGGAACTGGTAAAAAAAGAGCTGGGATTTTTTATAGATCAGGGTGTAGCGCAAGTAAAATTTGTAGACAGGACATTTAATTGCAATCATGAACATGCGATGGAAATCTGGCATTTTATTAAAGAGAAAGATCGCGGGATCACAAATTTTCACTTTGAGGTGGCGGCGGATCTTCTGACAGAAGAAGGATTAAGTCTAATCAATACTATGCGCCCGGGATTGATCCAGTTAGAAATCGGTGTGCAGTCTACAAATGATATGACGATTCGAGAAATTCACAGAACTATGAATTTAGAGAAGCTAAAGCGGGTAGTCAAGCAGATACAGACGTTTGGAAATATCCACCAGCATTTAGATCTGATCGCGGGACTTCCGTATGAGGGCTATGAAAGCTTTGGCAAATCTTTTGATGAGATCTATGACCTAAAACCGGAACAACTTCAACTTGGATTTCTAAAGGTTTTGAAAGGTTCCTATCTATTTGAACATACAAAAGAGTATGGGCTGCTCTATCAGTCAAAACCGCCGTATGAGGTTCTAAGGACAAACTGGCTGACATATGATGAGATCCTAAAAATAAAACAGATAGAGGAAATGCTGGAAGTCTATTATAACAGCGGGCAGTTTGAGGTGACGATGAGGGTGATTGAGCCGCTTTTTTCCAGCAGCTTTGAGATGTTTGGGAGATTGGGAGAGTTCTATGAAAAGAGAGGGTATTTTCATTTAAAACATACAAGAATCCGACGCTGTGAGATCCTCTTAGAATTTATGAAAGAATATAGAAGTATGGATGTCGAAATGTTAAAGCAGGCGTTAACGTTCGATCTGTATTACCGAGAAGATATGAAGAGCCGTCCGGCTTTTGCGATGGAGATAGGGCCGTATAAAAAGATCAGTAAAAAAATAGGTAAAAAAGGAAGGCGGATTCATCTAGAACCGTTTACGTATCGTTTTTCGGTCGGAAGAGAATGTTCGGTGCCAAGAGTTCCGGAATCTTGTGAATTATATTTCGTGCTATTTGATTACGAGCAAAGAGATATTTTGACGAATCAGGCATCGATTCGCATTTATACGAAGGAGGAATTATATGACGAAAAGAACAGCCGAGATTTTAAATAGATTAGATGAGGCATATGGACGGGAATATGTCTGTTATTTGAATCATGAGACTCCATGGCAGCTTTTGATCGCCGTAATGCTGAGCGCACAGTGTACCGATGCCAGAGTTAATATTGTGACAAAAGACCTGTTTCAAAAATATAAGACACTAGAAGATTTTGCAAATGCAGATTTAAAAGAATTGGAACAGGATATTCACTCTACCGGATTTTATCACAATAAGGCAAAGAATATTATATCTTGTGCAAAGACATTGGTAGAACAGTATGGAGGAGAGGTGCCAAGAAGCCTGGAGGATTTGACAGGGCTTGCCGGCGTCGGCAGAAAGACGGCAAATGTGATTCGCGGTAATATTTACAACGATCCAAGTGTGGTAGTGGATACCCATGTGAAGCGGATTTCTAAGAAACTTGGTTTTACCAAAGAGGACGATCCCGTCAAGGTAGAGTACGATTTGATGAAGGCACTGCCAAAGGATCATTGGATTCTGTACAATATTCAGATTATCACGCTGGGAAGGAGTATTTGCACGGCGAGAAATCCGAAATGCGAAGAATGTTTTTTGGCAGATTTATGTAAAGCAAAAAAGAAGGAAAAATAATGGAAGACTATTGTGTGATTGATCTGGAGATGACGGGGCTCAATGCAAAATATCACAAAATACTTGAAGTGGCAGGAATGCGTGTTCGCAGTAAAAAAATTGTGGGAACATTCTCAGAGCTCATTTATCAGGAGCTTCCTTTGGACGAGGAGATTATCAAGTTAACCGGGATTACAGATGAGATGGTAAAAAGCGCAGATTCGGAGCAAAAAGTATTGGACGCATTTTTTACGTTTTTGGGAGAGGATATCTTGGTTGGACAAAACGTGATATTTGATTACGGTTTTCTAAAGCAAGCGGCAGTGAATCGAAAAATACCATTTGAGAGACAGGCAGTAGATACTCTAAAGATCGCAAGGCGCTGCCTTCTGGACTTAGAAAAAAGAGATCTGGAATCCCTGTGCGCGTATTATCAGATTTCGATGGGGCAGCATCACCGTGCGATGGATGATGTACAGGCGACGCAGATTTTGTATGAGAAAATGGAGGCGGAATTTTTGGAAAAGCAGCCGGATATTTTTAGGCCCAGGCCGCTGATTTATAGAGCAAAGCGCCAGACACCGGCGACACAAAGGCAAAAAAAACACTTGAAAGAATTAGCGGAGTATCATAAAATAGAGCTTGATCTCGCATGGGATACGCTGACGAGAAACGAAGCGTCTCGCCAGGCGAATAAAATCATAAGTAAATATGGAAAAATGTCGAAAAATTAGAGTATATCCTTTAATTTCTTTTGAATGGTATTTTTAGAAAGAGAATTTAAAAGGCCGGCAGTTTCGATTAAAGATCGGATTCTGTGTGCCTCGCCTTTCTCTAAGTAAAGTTCAGCGAGCATTACATAATTGGATGTCACGTCACTTTTGATCTTGACGCCAAATTCTAAAACAGGAATGGCATCATCGGAATGAGAATCTTCGATCAGGGTACTGGCATAATCTGTAAGGAGTCGGACGAGTCTCGCAAAATTGTCATCACAGGCGCTGAGTTGTTCCAAATTGGCAACTCCATATTTTAATTTCAGATCAGTATTGGAGATGCCAGTCAGATTCAAAATTTTTTCTTTAGAGAGGGCAGTCAGCTCTTTTTCGAGTTCGTCGCGCTGTTTCGACGGATAACGGTTCATTGGAAAAGTATCCAGCGGAATCTGAATATAGTCGAGGTGTTCGATATCTTTGCGTAGTGTCGTATTTGCTTTGTTTTCGCGCTCCCAAAAGGAAGAATCTTTTTCAGATTCCTGTTTGGAGAGTTGATTTCGTTTGTAAGCATAATATAATAGAAATATGATAAAGACAGTTAAAATAGGGAACATATCGTTGCTCCTTTCTAAAATAAAAGTGAGGTGAGATCATGTATCGTAATTCTAAAAAGACAAAAATCATTGCAAGTATTATTGTGGTTATTTTAGTGCTATCTATGGTTTTGTCTCTGTTGCTTTCTGCATTCTAGGACATAATATACTAAAACAAATGGATGGTGTCAAATTAATTGGGCGTTTCGTACCTTGAAAAACCTTGCAATTATGATAAAATAAGAGACGAGCGTTATTGTATAAAAAGTAGCATAGAAGGCCTTTTTCTGATGATTATGTTTACTGGAAAAAGGCGGGTATAAAAGGGGAATTGCACATGAGAAGTATAAGAAAACGATGGTTTACATTTGCAGTATTTTTCGTAGCAGTCGCGATAGTCACAGGGATAGGCATGGGGGTTAGAGTAAAAGCGGATGAAAATTCCGTGATTGCCGATCGTGTTTATATCGGTGATGTTTCTGTAGCCGGAATGACGGTGAAAGAGGCAGAGAGTGCGGTGGAAGAGTACATTGACGGTTTAAAGGATATAGCAGTTAAACTGGAAGCCGGAGAGAGCAACCTTGAAATAAAAGCGGAAGAACTCGGCATTGGATGGGGAAATCCTGAGGTTGCAGACAAAGCAGTCAATATTGGAAGAACGGGAAATCCAATTGCCAGATATAAAGAGAAAAAGGATTTGGAAAATGGTGATAAAGTATTTCGGATTTCTTATTCTGTCGATGAGAATAAAGTAAAATCTGTTTTGACTGAGAGAAAAGATGAAATCAATCAGGAAGCACAGGACAATGGATTGAAGCGTGAAAATGGCAGCTTCGTATTTGTAAAAGGTCACGAGGGCGTTGAGATTGATATAGAACAGTCAGTAAATCAAATCGCCTCCTATATGCAGGACGAATGGGATGGGAAAGATGCGACTGTGTCGTTGAAGGCAAAGATTGTAGAGCCAAAAGGCGCGGAAAAAGAACTTGCAAAGGTCAAAGATTTATTAGGAGAATTTAGTACGAATTTTGGTTCTTCCTCTGCAGGACGTGCGAAAAATGTTCGAAACGGAGCAGAAAAGATCAATGGATCTATTCTTTATCCGGGAGATGTATTTTCTGTGCACGATGCGGTGGTGCCATTTAATAAAGAAAACGGCTATGAATTGGCGGGTTCTTATGAGAATGGAACAACAGTAGAGACATATGGCGGAGGGATCTGTCAGGTATCTACGACATTATATAATGCGGTCATCCGCTCAGAGCTTGAGATCACAGAACGTCATGCGCATTCTATGATTGTAAATTATGTGGAACCGTCTATGGATGCGGCGATTTCCGGTGAATATAAAGATTTGAAATTTAAGAACTCTACAAAAGCTCCGGTCTATATTGAGGGCTACACAGAGGGCGGTGTGCTTCACTTTAATGTCTATGGTGAAGAGACTAGAGATTCGAACCGTGAAATATCTT
>JAAVYC010000035.1 GCA_022790905.1 Lachnospiraceae bacterium
CTGCGAGTGTGAATTGCAAGCAGTTTAAGATGCAGGAACCTTTATCAAATGAAAAGATAAAAAGTATAACGTCAAATGCAATTTGCTATTTTAAACAATGCAAATTTGAAATCTTGCAGAATGAGGCAAAAGATTTGAGATATGTTGATGTATATGGAGAAGCAATTCAAAAATATCCATTGGCATGGGGAGTGTTAAAAAGGGCGGCACTAGCAGGTGATACGGTAGATGCGTTTGAAAAATTGTATAAAGTAAATTTTGAAAATGTGGAAAATGAGTTTTTGGAAAATAAATGCAAAAAGGTGATTTGTGATGGATATAGTTTAGAGTTCGATGATTATTTAAAAGAAGAATTGGGAAATGTAACGTCGGGCAGGGTAGATATATTTTATGTAGATTGTTTTAAGGGGTTATCAAGAAACTTTGAAAAAGTTTTACATGTACTTCAAATTATTTTACAAAGTGGAAAGGCTTTTGTAACCTGCAATTATTATATTAGTGATGGGCGTATAGAAAAGCGAAGAAAAATTTTAAGAGCATTTCATTGTCAAAAAGACATGTTTGACAATTTGAGAAATCTAAACGGTTTACCAGCATTCTTTAAAAGTGTGTTAAAAGAAATGGTGTGAAGCGCAGATTTTAAAAATTAGATCAACGGAATTAGAAAATGGAATTAAAAATCTGATAGAGATTTATACTATGGAAAAGTGAGCCGAAAGGTTCACTTTTTTACTGCCGGAATCTTATGGGTGTCTGGCAGGAGAATGTGTGCGATATCCTATTCATGTGAAATCATAGATAGAAATGAATATATTTCAGTTCTTTAGAGAAACATCGGTAAAGATTGTCTGTGATATGGACAGGAATAATGTCCCCAATTTTATTGTGATTTGTCTTTTTGTTCATTCACTGTTTCTTTGTGTTTTATATTTATAAAATAGAAAGCTTATCATTGGCTGGTCTAACTTTTGGGGGTGTTCTTCCAGCCCCTGTAAGAGGATACATTTTTTGCATTTTGGGACATAATAAGCTTTGCTCATAGAGTAGAAAATGATATGATATAAACAGAAACCGGCATTGAGAAGTAAAGAAAAATTGCGAGGAGGGGTCCTCTACTTAAATATAATGATATTGAAGTGTTCTATGTATGCGCCGGAGAGATCATCCATTACATTGGTGGCGGGGAGATTGAAATACTTTGAATTGATTTCGCAAATCTATAATTAAGGGGGAATATAAGTGAATAGAGGGAAAGTTAGATACATTATTTTCACAATATTCGCGGTTATGTTTTTTGTATCATTTCCGTTTTTTTTAGAGTTATTATTAACAAATATAAATAAAAATCCAATTGGTATTAGGTTTGCGTTATCTAAAGAAACCTGGTTTGGATTCATTGCATCTTATATGGGGGCAATTGGAACAGTAGTATTAGGAATTATCGCAATATGGCAAAATAAGAGGTATAAAGAATTATCTGATAAATCATCTGAGGAAGTAAAACATATACAGCAAGAATTAAAAATACTTAATGAGCGAACAGTAAATGCGATAGAGACATTAGAAAAAATAGAGGTGGCGATATATCATCCTTCGATTGAAAAAATTCCGTATAATTTTTATGGAGTAAGAAAAACGTTTTTAGATGAAAAGAGTCAGGATATTTGTGGATATCAGATAAATTATCTGAATGTTACGGAATCAGATTTATTAGAGTCTTTGGATAAATTAATGGATAAATATAAAACATATGGCTTTGGTATCTGCAATGTAGGGGAAAAAGCGATCCGAAATTTTAATTGTAATAGTATTAAAATAGATGGTAAGACGCCAGGATTTAGGGTGAGCAATCCATCAGATGTGATAGCGGGAGAAAGTATATATATTCTGTTTATAAACTTACCATTGAAAGCGGAAATCACTCAATTAGAAATGGAATTTGAGTTTTACACATTACTGATGGACAGATTTGTTTTTCAAGTTGAAGTAATCATTAATTATGAAGAAAATGATTTTAGCGTCAATTTCATTAATTTTGAGACGCCACATAAAAAATCGGGGTGAACAGGTGAACTTTTATTTAGACAGATGGATCCTTGAAAAGCTTGTCATGCAAAAGGTGGTCAAATGATAAATATATTATTGATAGAAGATGATTTGGAATTAAATAAGGGACTGACATTTGACTTAGAGAATGAGGGATATAATGTTTATTCAGCCATATCTGTTACAAGAGCAAGAGAATTATTCAAAGAGAAAAAGATTGATTTCATAATCGTAGATGGCAATTTGCCCGACGGAGATGGATTTGATTTTTGTAAAAAGATCAAATACGAATACAGAATCCCGATCATTATTTTAACGGCAAGAAATATGGTCAATGATGAATTGGCAGGGTTTGAGGCTGGAGCAGATGACTATATTACAAAACCGTTTCAATTGTCAGTCTTATATAAGAGAATCCAGGTGGCTCTGAGAAATTATGGAATCACAAAGAGAAAGATGAGATTCGACGATGGGCATTTAATCATAGACTTCGAGAAAATAAAGGCGAGTGTGGATGACACACCTGTGGAGCTGACAGCAAAAGAATTTAAAATATTGAATATTCTCATTTCCAATGAGGACAGTGTTGTCACAAAAAGCCAGTTGCTAGAAAAAGTATGGGATAATGATGGAAAATATGTAGATGAACATGTTGTCGCTGTCAGTATCAATCGCTTACGAAATAAATTGGAAAACGAAAAATTCAAATATATTAAAACCATGTATGGAATGGGTTATTTATGGAAACCGGAAGTGTAGGAGGGACTATGGAAATATGTTTTTTCTATCTAGGCTTGGTCTTGTTTTTATTGAGTATTTGCATAGCATTTCTTTTGAGGAGATATCTGGTGCGCTACACTGTGAGTCTGGTTTCTTGCATAGACGATATGCTGACGGGAAAAAAGGATATTGTATTTGAGGAAGAAAAAGAGTTGCTCACCTCGAAAATACAAGTAAGATTTCGGCAATTATATGACGTTTTGAAACAACAAAGGGAACAGAGCATCGAAGACAGGGAGCAATTAGAAGAAATCATTTCTGATATCTCACATCAAATAAAAGCGCCTATGTCCAATATCAAAATGTATGCAGATATACTTCGGAAAAGAGAGGTTTCAAGAGAAAAGCGAAATGAATTTTTAGATCTCATTCAGTTTCAAATTGATAAGTTAGATTCTCTAATAGACAGTATGATCGAAATGTCTCAGATGGAAGTCGGCATGATTACAGTCTTTCCGAAACGACAGCCGATTGGAAAGTTGATCGAGGAAGCGGTATGCGGTATAGCAATAAAAGCAGAGAAGAAGGATATGGAGTTATGTATAGAATGCGACGAGACTCTTACGGCCTGCTATGATTTGAAATGGACAGCGGAAGCACTGGCCAATGTTTTAGATAATGCTGTAAAGTATACGAAAGAAAAGGGGAAGATCCGGATCTCGGTATTAGAATTGGGATTTTTTGTAAAAGTGCAGGTTACCGATAATGGAAAGGGAATTGCGGAGAAAAATTTTCCAAAGATTTTCAAACGTTTTTACCGAGAACCAGAAGTCCAACAGATTGAGGGCGTGGGAGTAGGATTATTTTTGGCACAGGAAATTCTTAAAAAGCAAAAAGGATATATGGATGTGACATCCACATTAGGAGAAGGAGCGATATTTTCTATCTATTTGCCTTCCGACTAAAAGAATTATCTCGAATCTGTGATAGTTATGAGAACAGTTTGAGATAATTTTTTTGTATGATAATTTTGAAAATAAGGGGGAAGAGATATGTCAGTAATTTTAAGTGCTAGGTCATTAAAAAAATATTATGGGAAAGAGCCCAATCTAACAAAAGCGCTTGACGGTGTCAGTATGGATGTTGCACAGGGCGAGTTTGTATCGATTATCGGCACAAGCGGTTCCGGAAAGTCGACACTTTTAAATATGTTAGGAGGATTAGACACGCCAACATCGGGAAGTGTAACCATTCGCGGAAAAGAAATTGAAAAAATGAATGACGAACAGCTCGCCATATTTAGACGACGAAATATAGGATTTATTTTTCAGGATTATAATCTGGTTCCTATTTTAAATGTATATCAGAATATTATTTTGCCGATAGAATTAGATGGAAATAAAGTGGATCAGGAATATATAGGTGAGATTATTCATCTCCTCCATTTAGAAAAAAAGTTATCAAATTTGCCAAGCCATCTCTCAGGCGGACAACAACAAAGAGTTGCAATTGCGAGAGCTTTGGCGAGTAAGCCGGCAATGGTATTAGCGGATGAGCCAACGGGAAATCTGGATTCCAAAACTAGCCAGGATGTCCTCCAATTGTTAAAAGTCTCATGTCAGCAATTTGATCAGACGCTTGTAATGATTACGCATAATCCTGAAATAGCAATTATGGCCGACCGTATGATACGAATTGAGGATGGCTGCATTGTAGAGGAATCTTAAGATGAGTGGGGAAACAATGATGTTACGCAATAATAATCAACAAATGATAAAAGTTCTTTCCAAAGAATATATGAAAGCGAATAAGCTGAGAAATGTGATCGCCATTTTGGCAATCATTTTGACTACTATCATGTTTGCTGCTGTGGTGACCATCTATCAGGGATCGGAAATATCTATCCATGAGCAAATGTTATATCAAAGCGGCAATCGTTTTATGATCGCAATTCAAAATATAGAGAAAGAAAAGAGTAAAGATATTAAGAAAAATGTTCTGTTCTCAGAAATTTATGAGGTGGTCTATTTGGGAAAAGTGAGCAGTGAAAACACTTCTCCTTCGATATCACTTAAATATGCTGATGAAGGATATCTTCACGGGGCATATGTAGAATATATTGCCGGAAATTATCCAGAAAGAGAAAACGAGATTTGTGTTCCAAAAGGTTTTCTCACACAAGATAATAAATCTGTTTCGGTCGGAAGCGATATAAAGCTGAATTATTCTGTGAATGGAAAAACCAGACAAAAAAATATGGTAGTTTCTGGAATCTATCAAGGCCATCCGAATGAGTCGGAATTAAATCTGTACGTTTCAAAAGATTTTTGCGAGAGAGAAATGGCTGGGTTACAATCTGTGAAAGGCGATGAAATACAGGCAGGTAGTATCAGCTTATATGGGAATTTTAAAGATACAGAAAATTTAAAAGATAAGCAGGAACAAGTCCTAAACGATGCGGGGGTTAACATAGATTCTTTACACAGAGAGGAAGGAACTGTAAATTCCGCTATCAATATTGCTTATCAGATGAATACACAGCCCACCAAACAAGAAATAAGGATCTTTTTTCTTCTTATATTATTGATTTTATTTTCAGGATTCTTAATTATTTTTAATGTGTTTAAAATTTCCGTTATGAAAGATGTAAGAATATATGGACAGTTAAAGACAATCGGAGCCTCGCCCAAACAATTGAGAAAATTAGTAGAATATCAGGCGCTGCGAATGGCGCTTATTGGCATTCCGATAGGTACGTTATTGGGATGGGGACTGGGAAATATGGTCTTGCCATTGATGATGTCCATCACAACTTACCAGGACAGCTTGTTTGTTTTGCCAGATTTGAGATTTATTTTGGCGACTGTTCTATTTTCCTTCCTTACAGTTTGGATTAGCTGTAAGATACCGGCATTGATTGTTTCGAGGTTATCTCCGATACAATCTCTTAAATATCAGGGAAGGGAGAGAATAAGCAGTAAAAAAGTTAGGCGCGGAAAAGAATCGAAAGCAAGAATTCTAAACATGGCACTTACGAACCTTGCTGAAAATAAAGGAAGAACAATTCTTGTGACGATCTCTATTGCATTGAGTATCGTTTTGTTTAATAGTGTATTGAATTTCACTTCGACCTTTCAAAAAGATACCTATGTACAGGGTCAGGCGGGGGCAGAGTTTAATGTCTACAATCCTACATTTACTGCTGGAGCCAGGCTTTTTTTTGACGATACCGATTCATTGCCGGTGAAATTTATAGATCATATCACCCATATGGAAGGAATGAAAGACGGGGGATTTGTATATTTTCATGGAAAGCCTATGGACATTCCAGATAATAGCGAACTTAGAAGTAATTACAATGGGATTGTGACAGCAAAAATTTTAGATATCAACGATCAGCCGTATACAAACGATGCGATACAGGAAGTCGGTCAGGCTTTGTATGGATTTGACGATTCTGTTTTAGAGCGAGTGACGATTGTAGAAGGAAATATTGATTACGAGAAGTTAAAAAGCGGTCAATATGTTATAGGAGCGATTATCTCCGATGAGAATGGGATGGACTATGCGGAGTCGATGTTATCGGTACATGTCGGGGATAAGATTTCTGCTGAGATTGAAGGAAAATCCCTGGAATATGAAGTGTTAGCCTGTGTTGCAGTGAACAGTAAACTGATCTCACCTGCGCAGCCCGGCGAAGCTACGTTTTTGATTCTTCCATCCGGTGAGTTTTTAGATTTATTTCCCGATAAGAAACCCGTTAGATTTTTATGCGATTCCAAATCGGGTATGTATCATCAGGTAGAGTCTTATTTAGATGCTCAGATTTCACAGGGACAACATATTATCTACGAATCCAGTCAATCCATTAACACAGAATTTGAGATTTTTACGGGTGTTTATAAAATAACCGGAAATATATTTGCAATTTTATTTGGGATTTTAGGTGTATTGAATCTCTTAAATGTCATAATAACAAGC
>JAAVYC010000036.1 GCA_022790905.1 Lachnospiraceae bacterium
GATTTGGAAAAGAGCGGACCTTCTATTGTGGGACAGATTGAGGTCGGATATCAAAATGACTGTCTAAAAGATGTAAGAAATCTGTTAAGCCCTGAAAAGTTAGCCAAAATACCGAATTGGGAAAATCTGACGCCGGAGCAGTTAAAGCAGGCTTTAGAACAACTTCCAACGGACGAACAGTTGCAACGCAGTTATATACAACAGGAGCTTTCGGATTATCGCAGTAGCGCGATGGCTCAAGAAGAAGTCTATCAGATATTAGAGCAATATGACTTGCCAAAGACCGTGAACACGATTTTAGCCGTGCAGAATATGATGTATAATCAAAACGGAATTTTCCGCAAACTCTTTGCGCAAGCAGAAAATACAGAGGATGTGAGTCTTGCTGATCTCAAAGAACAAGTTTTAGAAGAATTTGCGGAGGCAGTTAAGACACCGGAAGATATGGCAAAAGCCCAAAAAGTACTCGCTGAGAAGGCAGAAAATGTCATGAAGACGATGATCAATGAATCAGAAGTTACCAGCGTCGATTTAAAAGAGATGCGTATGATACATACGCAGATTGAACTTGGGACGAAAATGGCAAAAGAAGAGACCTACCATATTCCTGTTCTGGTTGGAGATTCTGTTACAGGGGTATCTCTTAAAATTGTGCGCGGGAAAGAAGAAAAAGGAAGGGTGGACATTCTTTTTGGCGGAGAGAACATTGGAAAAGTTGCGGCTCAGATTTCTGTAAAAGGAGAGAAGATCGAGGGTTATATCGTATCAGATTCCAAAGAGACATTGGAAGCTTTTGAAAAAAAAGAGGAAATGTTTGCTGCAATGCTTGGAAGCGATGGACAGAAAGTGGAATTGCGCTATGTACAGGCAAAAAATGTAGAGCTTTCTGAAAATCATACAAGTCGGGAATCCTCCATAAAGACAGAAGAGAGGAGTGAAACACAGACAAAAACGTTATATCATATGGCGGAAAGTTTTTTGGAAGTGGTGCAGACGTTGCAGATTTCAAAATAGGAGAAGGTTTAGAAAAAAATTTTTTAACCGATATATATATCAAATGCAGGATGGCAAAACCGCACGGAAGCGATAATACAGAGAGAAAAGTGAGGAGACTTTAAATGAAAATTAACCATAACATGTCAGCGGTAATTACAAACCATCAGTTATTGAACACGGAAAATGCCCTTGCCGTGTCCATGGAAAGATTGTCCTCGGGACTTAAAATCAATCATGCAAAAGATGACGCCGCGGGAATGGCGATTGCGACAAGAATGCGGGCACAGATTAAAGGGTTAGATCAGGCATCTAGAAATGCAGCAGATGGAAACAGTATTCTTCAGACAGCGGACGGAGCTTTAAATGAAGTGACAAGTATGATCCAGCGTATGCGTGAATTGGCTGTTCAGGCGGCAAATGAGACGAATACAGATGATGATACAGATGCGATTCAAAAAGAAATTGATTCTTTGAGAAAAGAGATTGATCGAATTTCCACAGATACAGAATTTAACACAAAGGCGTTGTTTAACGGAAATCTGGATAGAAGAGTTTATGCGGATCATATATCAAGAGTTTCAGTTACGGATGCAGTGATCGCAGGTGAGTATTTATTTACGATTGATCAGGCGGCGACACAGGCAGTGTACAATGATCCGAATGGTGTGATTACACAGCCAGATTATATAGATGACAACGGTAATATTCCATCTACATTACCTGAGATTCCAGAAGATGCAGAGGGTATTGTGGTGATTAATGGAAGAGAGATTAAAATTGAGGCCGGAGATACACCGGAAATTGTCTATGGTAAATTGCGGGAAGGAGCAGAATTTGGTGAGTGCAGTATTGTGCCATTAGACGCTGCAAACAATGAAAAGGCGGACTATGCATTCGGAGATGCATTGAAAATAACTTCTGATTTTTATGGAAAAGATTCTACGGTACAGATTGCTTGCAGTAATGAAAAACTGGCATCATTCTTAGGACTTCCTACAAATAATGCGGATGCTATGCCGGCGGGAACTGATGCAAAAATCACATTGGATAAAGATTCTGCATTTGGTATGCACTGTACTTGCGCGATGGATGGAAATAAGGTTACGATTACCAATCGTGCAGGATTTGAGATTTCTTTTATGGTGGAAGAGGGATATGCAAGTGCAGACCCTATTGTGATGGAAGTGACCAATATAGGAACACTGACTTTACAGATCGGGGCAAATGAAGATCAGACAATGGAAGTCAGAATACCGGAGATATCAACGAAAAGTCTGTATATTGATGATATGAATGTCACAACGGTAAACGGTGCGGACCGCGCGATTGTCCAGTTGGATAATGCGTTAGAGATCGTCAGCAATGCACGCTCTAAAATTGGTGCTTACCAGAATCGTCTCGATCATGCGATTGCAAGTTTGGATCAGTCAGGTGAGGATATGACGGCGGCACTTTCGAGAATTGAAGATGTGGATATGGCGGAAGAGATGACAGAATATACGAAGGGAAATGTCTTATCACAGGCGGCGACGAGCGTATTGGCGCAGGCAAATGAGATTCCACAGCAAGTACTTCAGCTATTGCAGTAAGCAGGGACATAGAGAATGAAAAAGGAAAAGGTATCAGAATTTACAAGAAAGATCAGCCAGTGTAATAAAAGCGGATTGACCTTGATCACATACGAAATTTTATTTGCCTATTTAGAGGAGGCGGAGGAAGCCCATCGGGAACAGGAGCATGAACTTTTTAGACAAAATATACGAAAAGTTCTGGCTTGCCTGAACAGATTGATGGAGACTTTAAATTTCGATTATGAGATTTCAAGGGAAATTTATCCACTTTATCGGTTTTGCAGAGATGAGTTCGGAATGGCCATGGCAAAAAATGATATGCAGAATCTGGAGGTAGTAAAACGGATTTTAAAGAATCTCCATGAAGCGTTTTTGGAGGTATCGAAAGAGGATCATTCCCGTCCACTCATGCAAAATAGTGAAAAAGTGATTGCGGGAATGACTTATCAAAAGAATGATCTAACAGAAATTTACGATACAGATAGTGAGAACAGAGGATTTTTTGCATAGGAATTTTGTATGTAAGAGAGATATGGCGGTATCAATTTGAAAAGAATTCAAATTGATACCGCTATTTATAAGTCTACATTTTCGAATTGCTTTGCACAACTTAAAAGAAACTTATAGCGAAGCTGGATAGCATTTAGTTCATAGATAGAACTATCAATTAAATCCGGATCCACAGCATGTTCAAAATTCGCATATGCAATTTCCAGTTCCCGTTCAGTCTTTTTGATATTATCTAAAAGCAGTGTGTAATGCGGGTCGTTTTTTTCGGAGCCTTTTGTCAGTAGGAACATTCTATCACATCCTTTTTGGAATTTACATCTCTTTTTACTAAGTATAAGCAAGGAAAATCCAAAATATACAAGAATTAGAAATCACTGTAAATACGTATGTACATGCAAAATGTTGAAAAATAAAGGAAAAATAGGACATTGATTGTAAAAGGTGCAAAAAAATTTGTTAAAACTGCACAATAGACAGTATCGGGGATATTGGATAAAATGCAGTTACAAAAAGGAGGGATGACTTAGGAAAGTAAAATTTATCATTCTGTTGCTTCTTCTAGTGGCAGCAGCAATCTCAGATATACATACTGGGAAAATCAGAAACTGGCTGATTTTTTTAGGTTTGATTCTGGGAGGTATTATAACAATTTTTGAGAAGGGGATTGTCGCTATCCCTTTTTGGATCATTCAGATCTTTATACCGGTATTCTTATTTTTTCTAATGTTTCGCATCGGCGGGTTAGGAGCCGGCGATATCAAACTATTTTCCGTAATAGCAAGTTTTTTGACAATAGAAGAGTGGTGGATTTGTATGACGGCAGCCTTTTTATCGGGAGCTGTGATTTGCATTTTTAAAATAATGTTTGCAAAAAAAATGAAAGATCCTCATAGGATTCATTTTTCAATTCCGATTTTGGCGGGCTATCTCTACTTCTTTTTGGGGGTGATAAGTTGAAAAAAGCAGCAATAGCTGTCTGTGAAAAAGATGCAGATTATGTGAGAAGTCTGTTGAACTATATCTTGGAGATAAAAGAAAATGATTTGGAGGTATTCGGATTTTCAAAAGAAGAGGAATATCTGAGGGCTAGGGAAAAAAAGAAATTTGATATTTTGCTATTTGGAGAGGGTTTTTTTCAAAAATCAGAAGACTATCGGCATACAGATCATGCAATTTATTTGAGTGAAGGGATGGTATATCCAAAAGAAGAAAGTCTTCCAGTGCTTTATAAATATCAGCCCGCGGATAGTCTCATAAGAGGAATTTATCAATGCATGGGCAATGTGATTTACAGACAGGAATCTCAGAAAAATTTTTTGAAAGACAAAGAGATGGTTGTTATTTATTCGCCTTCCTCTCAGAAATTACAGACTCCGTTTTCACTTGCCACAGCGGAGGCATTATCTGCAAGAAAAAAGGTTTTGTACTTAAATTTCAGCATTTGTCGAGGGTTTTGCAAATGTGCAGGAATTGAGAAAAAAATGGATATGGGTGATCTGTTTTATCTGATTCGGGAAGGAGAAACGGAGTTTTTGTCGAAATTACAGGGGAGTATTTATACGTTAGGTGCTTTTTCTGTGATCCCACCGCCTGAAAATCCGGAACATTATATGGAATGGACAGGAGAAGAAGTGAATTGTTTTTTCTCCTGGCTGTTGAAAAAGACGGATTATGAGGTGCTAATTGTGGACATGGGATGTATGATTCCTGGATTTTTTCAGATATTGGAACAGTGCCGATGGATTTGGCTTTTAGGAGAGAGGGAAAATAAAAGAGATTTTGGAATAGAGGAAATGAGGGGACTTTTTCAAAAGCGAAATGAAAAATTGAATCAAAAAGTGAAAGAGATCTTTTTGTCAGGAGAACAGATTTCGGGAGAAGAAATGTACCGAGTGGAAGAGCTCTATGTGGGAGAGATGGGAAACTGTGTGAGGGAGTTGTTAGAGGAGGTAGATCAGCTTGGAGACAGAATGGATACAGAATCGTATTTTAGAAGAGATGAATTTGGGAGAGGAAAATGATAATAAACAATTAAAAAAGCGAATTGAGGAAAAAGTCTGGGAATATGCAAAAGAGCATCTGATGTCTCTGGAAGAAGAACAGCGTTATGTACAAGAAATCTTTAATTCTCTGAAAAGATTGGATGTATTGGAAGAATTGCTACAAGATGATACGGTAACAGAGATCATGGTCAACGGCTATCAGAAAATTTTTTATGAGAAAAGGGGAAAGCTTTATTCTTGGAATAAACAGTTTTCGGGAAAAGATAAATTAGAAAATGTGATTCAAAGAATTGTAGCGAAGAGTAATCGGGTTGTCAATGAGTCGATGCCGATTGTGGATGCGAGATTGGAGGACGGTTCGCGTATTCACATTGTATTAGAGCCGGTATCCATTGACGGTTCCTGTATTACAATTCGAAAGTTTCCAAAGGAATCGATGACAATGGAAAAGTTGTTGTCACTTGGGACTTTAAATTGTGAGATGGCAGAATTTCTAAAGGAACTGGTCAGGACAAATTATAATATTTTTATTTCTGGAGGAACGGGATCTGGAAAAACAACATTTTTAAATGCGCTCTCGGGATGTATTTCAAAAGAGGAACGCATCATTACAATAGAGGATTCTGCGGAATTACAGCTCAACGGAGTGGAAAATCTCATCCGTCTTGAGACGCGTAATGCTAATATGAAAGGAATGGAGGAAATTACAATCCGAGATCTGATTCGGGCGGCACTTCGGATGCGGCCAGATAGAATTATTGTGGGAGAGTGCAGAGGGGCAGAGGCATTGGATATGCTGCAAGCCATGAATACCGGCCACGATGGGAGTCTCAGCACGGGACATGCCAATACCTGTGAAGATATGCTGCGTCGTTTAGAAACCATGGTACTGCTTGGCATGGAGCTCCCTCTTCCGGCAATCCGGAGCCAGATTGCTTCCGGAGTAGATATTTTGATTCATGTGGGAAGGATGCGAGACGGTTCTCGAAAAGTTATAAATATTACAGAAATACTTGGGTATGAGGATCACGTAATACATCTCAATCCAATCTGGCAATTAAAATCACAGAAAGGATTAGAGGATATAAATGGAGAATGGAAATGTATTGGGACTTTAAAGAATACACAGAAAATCGAAAATGGGTGAAAGATTTTATCACAGCACTTGTCATTACAGGACTCATTGCGAGATTGTTTTATAAAAGCTGGTGGGGACTCCTTCTCTTTTTTCCGCTTTTTCATTTTTATCACAATTACAGCGAAAGGAAAAGAAAAGAGGAAGAAAAAAAGAGACTTTTAAAAGAATTTCAAAGTTGTATGGAAATGATTTCTGCAAGTCTTTTGGCAGGTTATGCATTGGAAAATGCATTTTTGGATGCAGAAAAGGAAATGAGATTGCTCTATGGAGCAGAGAGTCCAATGCAAATAGAATTGGAGAAAATCAATGGAAAAGTGGCTATGAACCAGCCGCTGGAAAAGATATTTGAAGAATTTGCTTTGAAATGGGATATTAAAGAAATTGTCAATTTTTCGGAAATCTTGATTTTTGCAAAACGCAGTGGTGGAGATTTCGTACAGATCATTCATGGAACGGTGGCGAGTATCAGAGATAAGATTCAGGTAGAAGAAGAGATTTTGACCATGATTGCAGAAAAAAGATTGGAACAGAAAGTGATGAATGTCATTCCGCTGTTTCTGCTCTTGTATCTGGATCTGATATCGCCGGGATATCTGGATATTCTCTATGGAAACTTGTTTGGAATTATTGTTATGACAATCAGTTTAGGAGGGTATGGAGCAGCGATTTTACTTTCAGAGAGGATAGCAAAAATTGAAGTATAAGGAAAAAAAGAAAGTTTTTATGATACTGCTGCTTTTAACGATTGCCCTTGTACTAAGAGGAATTTTAACATCTGATATAAAAGACGGAGAAATCTCAAGAAATGAGCCGGGAGGAGGAGAGAAGGAAAGGACTTTAGAGGCAAAAGTAGGAGAAAATAAATATGAGATCAAAATAGAGGCTTGGGAGAGACAATATACAAAAAAAGAAGCAAAGAAAAATATAGAAAAAGCGAAAAAAGAAATTGAGCAAATTTTTTTGGGAAAGAATGATTCTTTGGATCATGTAAATCAAAAAGTGATAATGAAAACTGATTATCAGGAAGGAGCAGTGAAAGCAGAATGGAGTTTAGATCGATACGATATCATAGATTCGACGGGAAATTTTATAAAAACAGAACTTCCTAAAAACGGGATTTTAATAGAGGCAAGAGTGCGTTTGCTCTGTGCGGAGGTTGTAGAAGAATATCAGTTTGTTTTTCACGTATATTCTCCCAAATTGAGTATGGAAAAACAGATTGAGCGAGCAGTAAGAAAAGAGGAAGAAAAAAGCAGAACGGAAACAACATTAAAGCTGCCGAAAAAAATCAGGGGAGAAAAAATCATTTGGAAGGAAAAAACGTCTCATTCCATCTTATTAGTTCTACTGTTAGGACCAGTGATAGCAGTGTTGTTCAAAATAAGGGGGATTGAGGAGGAGCGGAAGAAAAAGAAAAAACGGGAAGCAGAGTTGATTTTATCATACCCACAATTTGTGATGACACTTGCTCTACTAATAGGGGCAGGAATGTCCGTGTCTAAGGCATGGGAGAGAATGTCCAAACGCTATAAAACGAGAGATTCGGAAAAAAGAATAGAAGTATATGAGGAATTATGTTTTACCTGGAATGAGATACAGGACGGAATCGGTGAGAGAATAGCGTATGAAAATTTTGGGAGACGGTGCGCTTTGCCTCAATATAAAAAGTTGGCATCTATCTTGACACAAAACTTAAAAAAGGGAATGGCGGGAATTGCGGAGCTTCTCACAAGGGAAGCAGAATTTGCACAGGAGCAGAGAAAAAATATGGCAAAAAAATTGGGAGAGGAGGCAGGAACAAAATTGTTATTGCCTATGATGCTTATGTTGGCAATTATCATGGTGATTATTGTTGTGCCGGCGGTGATCTCTTTTCAATAAAAAGTAATAAATATCAGAACAGGAGGATGAGAATGAAGAAAGGATTAAGAGAATTTTTTTATGAGGAAGACGGAATAGGAACAGTAGAAATGATATTGATTTTGGTCGTTTTAATTGCATTGGTGGCGATTTTTAAAGATCAATTGACCTCTTTAGTGCAGACTCTGTTTAAAAGCGTGACAAAAAATGCAAAGGCCATATAGGAAAAAGGGGAGCATCACGGTTTTTTTGGTTATGATATTAACACTTATTACATCTTTCTTTTTTGCACTGTTGGAGAAAGCAAGGATCAGTGGATTAGATACAAAGGCGGATGTAGTGAGTGATGTAGCTCTGGAGTCCGTTTTTGCGGAATATCAAAAAGAGATTTATGAGAGTTATGGGTTGTTGTTACTAGATGGTTCTTACGGAACAGATACATTCCATATTGAAAATGTAGAGAAGCGGTTAGAGGAAGTCAATTGTAGAAATCTTTACGGAGATAGCGGAAAGATTCGAGAACTTTATCCATTAAGAATTGCTGAATGCAGGATACCAGGATATCAATTGGCTACAGACGAGGGTGGCGATGCATTTCGCCATCTTGCCGCAGAAACTGCGAGAAAAGAGGCATTGGTGTCCGTTGTAGAAGACTTTACTGATGAGATCAGGCAAAAAGAGGATATGGAGATTAAGAATGGAAAAGTGGATGAGCATTTGGAGACAGCCAGAAAGGCAGAAGAGGAAATGTTGGAAACAGAAAAGGAAAATAAGAATAATATTTCCGCTTCAAATGAGTATAAAAAGGCAGAAAATCCAATATCCAAAACAGAAGATTTGAAAAAGAGTGCTGTACTATCATTAGTATTAAAAGATGAGTCGAGGCTATCGACAAAAGCAGTGACAATGAAACAATCTTTAAAGGAGCGTCAGAAAGAGAAAGGAAATTTAGAAGTAAAAAGTGCATGGACGGATGATCTATGGTTTTTAAAATACTTAGAATCGTATATGGGAACTTATAAAGAGCCAAAGACAAATCGTGCTTTGGACTATGAATGGGAATATATTTTAAATGGGAAGCTCTCAGACCGTGAAAATCTGGAAAAGACAGTAAAAAATTTAATCATGATTAGAGAAATATCCAATTTAGCATATCTGGTAAAAGATGCAAAAAAACAGATAGAAGCAGAGGAGCTAGCGGTTGCCTTAATGGGATGGACGGTTAATCCAGCTGTGATTACTGCTACAAAATGGGGGATTTTAGGGGCATGGTCATACCTGGAAAGTATTCTGGATGTACGTGCACTGTTGGAGGGCAGGAGGATTTCCTGGTTCAAAAATTCTCAACAGTGGTCTTCTGGGATTAGTCAGATTGGAAAGCTCTCAGGTGATTTTGCCATGGCAAAGGACTGTGAAAATGGTTGGGATTACAAAAAATATTTGCAGTTTCTTCTATGTCTGGAGCGAAATAAAGATGTAAATTACCACTCAATGGAACTGATAGAAGTAAATATAGGTATTAATACGGAGGAAAGTATTTGGATGGATCATATGCTTATCACCTGTAAAGCAGAAATGGATTATGAAGCAGATCCATTGTTTTGGAGATATGTTCATCTCGGTAAATTTACATTGGACACTTTTGAAATAAAGCGAAATGGAATTTATACATATTTATAGAGAAAAAGGCAGGTATAGGAACATGTCTCTGTCTAAAAAATTAAATAGAAAGAAAAAACAAACAGTAAAGAAAACTCTCTCTGCAAGCAGCAATAAAATGATAAAGCGGACAGAGACATATTCCCGTATCTGTAAAAACGCATCTATGACATTGGAGGCAGCAGTGGTTTTTCCTCTATTCGTTGGATTTTTAGTTTTTTTAATGTTTTATTTTCGGGTGATGCAAGTACAAATAGGGATGGAGCAGGCAGTGGCATATACTGCTAGAATGACAGCGGCTTCTACAAAAGAAGTAGAAGAAAAAGTGCAAATTCAGAAAGTAAAATTATTTTTAAATAGAAGAATCCGAAAAGAAAAAATTCCTTTACAGTATATTGATCAGGGAATTCACGGGATATCTCTGGCAAATTCGGAATTTGATAAGACGCAGATTTGTATTCATGTCCGCTACAAAATGACATTTCCGATTGGCTTTTTTGGGAAACTTACCTATCAGGCTGAGCAAGAAGTATCTGCAAGAAAATGGATAGGACGAGTTCAAGAAAGAGAGTATGGGGAAGACGAGAATGCTTTTGTCTATGTGACAGAATCTGGAAACGCGTATCACCAGAAAAAAAGTTGCGCTTATTTGGATTTGAGTATTCATGTGGCTGCAGCAAATGTTTTAAATGATTTGCGGAATAAAAATGGAGGAATCTATAAGGCCTGTAGTCTGTGTTGTAAAAAGAAAAGATCATTTTATTATATAACAAATTATGGTAGGTATTATCATACAAATGTGGGCTGCAGAGGATTGAAAAGAACTATTTTTATAATACCGGTAAAAGACATAGGAAAACGTCATAGTTGTAGTAAATGTGCAGGGGAATAAAATGGTAAAAGAAAGTATCATATTAGTTGCATTAACAATATTTTCCATACAGGACATAAAGAGAAAAAGAATACATAGTCTTTCTGTGTTCACTTTTCTTTTCATTGGTATTTTATTCTTATTTTTCAGTGAAGAAACTGGATTGTTAAATCCGCTTGGAGGAGTCTGTCTGGGATTGGTGATGTTTGGTATCAGCTGGATTACAGGGGAGGCATTGGGATATGGAGACGGGTGGATTTTTCTCACTACGGGAATTTATTTGGGAGCGCAGAAAAATTTTCAGCTTTTTGTGACAAGTACGTTTATTGCATGTGCGTTTTCTATTATACAAATGATATTCGGGAGAAAAGGAGCAAAGGACGAAATACCATTTGTGCCATTTATTTGGATGGCTTATATGATACACATAGGAGGAAGTTGTTATGAGAGGATTGTATAAGGCTAGCTATACCATCGAGGCAACTATAGTGATACCAATCATTTTGTTTGCACTTTTTCAGGGAATGAGGATTGGAATGACACTGTGTGACGAAGTCATAAAATATTCCTCCTATTCTGAAGAACTGCAAAAATTAGACGGTGTAACAATATTCAGAACGATACAGGGATTAGAAGAATTGTGGGGGAAATAGATCGCATGGAGATGGAATATCGAAGAACATGGAACCAAAGTTTTATGATCCGTAAAGATGGAGACTTTAAAGATGGATATGAATTGGAGATGTTAAAATACAATAGAGTGGAGGGTCTTCTTCCGGTTTGGACGATTTCAGAAGAGGGAAAGTCATACCTTTGTTATGATATTACAGAAAAAAAGTCTCTGGATAGTTATTTGGAAAATCAGGCAGTTGAATTAGAAATGATTCAGAAAATTTTGGAAAGTCTGATACATCTTTGTCGGGAATTGGACAGATATCTTTTAAAAGAAGAACATTTGGTTTTAAAACAGGAACCGAAGAAGTTGAAGACCCAGATACTCA
>JAAVYC010000037.1 GCA_022790905.1 Lachnospiraceae bacterium
ATTCCTGTACATCCTACTCCCATATAAGCTGCTAAATGCAGCGGCGTCTGTGAAAAACTCACAATTCCTTCAATCGAATATTTGAATAATTTCCAAAAACTCCACTTGGTTTCCCCCGCAGACCGCTCAATATTTTTATAGGGATACCAATAAGTCCGAAATCCAATCCAGCCAAAGATTCCCTTTGAAAAACGATTTCGTTCTCCCATTCGTACAATGACATCTACCATCTCCCTCTTCATCAAGCGATAATCCCTTGCTCCATCCACGATATCCGCATCCGAGATTTTGTTAATCATTTTATAAAACATTCTGGCAAAAAAAGAACGTATTTTCGGTTCTCCTTCTCTGCTCACCCTTCTAGTGGCAACGCTGTCATACCCTTCTGTCTCCAAAATACGAACCATATCGCTTAATATCCCTGGCGGATCCTGCAAATCGGCATCCATAACCGCTATATAATCGCCTGTCGCATTACAAAATCCCGCATACATCGCCGCCTCTTTCCCAAAATTCTTAGAAAAAGAAAGATAACGGACACAGTCTCTTTGCGAAAAAATATGGCGTATTATTTCCAACGTTTTATCCTGCGAACCGTCATCTACATAAATAATCTCAAACGCATAATTTGTCATCTGTGCCACAACCTTTGATACCTCAGCATCAAATGCCATGAGACATGCTTCCTCATTATAACAGGGCACTACCAGACTGATTTTTTTCATCTTCCTTCCTCTTTCTGCCTTACTTTTTTAAAAATCAAAAATTTACTTGCTATATAATTCAAAACAATCACTACAATATTCAAACAAACTTTTACTGCCATATCATTCCATCCAAGTACATTCACAAACAACTGCATGGCGCCAACGTCTAAAATCCCAGTCAGCAACCTCGCCGAAAAAAAAGATAAAACCTCGCGCAAAAGTACTCTGTAATCCATTTCAGTACTGTGAAATACCCACAATTTATTCGTGATATAGGCAAAAACTACAGAAACTATCCACGCTATCACAGACGATGGCACCACCTTGATCCTGCAAGGATGTGCGCAAATATAATATACAACAATATTCACCAGTGTCGTTGCACCGCCAAAAATAACATACAGGATCATTTCCCTATATTTTTTCCACAATTCCAATCGTTTCTCATACATTTCGCTCTATTCCATATCCTAACTCTACAAAAATCCACAAAATAACCAATTTTCTACATTATATAGCCGTAAATTTTATATGTCAAGATTTTGGTATTTGCAATAAACTTGCTCCCAAAGAATTTTAAAGATAATCTGGCAAACAGCAGATCAATCGTCCGTGTAAAACGATAGAACAAAAAATAAAAAAGCCGCACAACATGATTGAGATAAAATCAATCATGCCATACGGCTTTTATCATTGTTATCGATTAAAGTCTACTTTTATGTACTAGAGCTTTAAGGAAGGAGCTGAATATTTTCTCTCTTTTAACTCATTGTTTAACAGATATAGACTTCTAGCGTCGTCGCCAAAAAGCTCCATCTTTGTGATCAAATCAAGAGAATTCTTTTCCTCTTCACCCTGCTCTTGGATAAACCAATCTAAGAATTGTGCCGTGCGATAGTCATTGACCTCCTGTGCCGCCGCATAAATTGTATTGATCAAAGATGTCACATATTTCTCATGCTCTAAAGAAAGAGTCAACGGATCCATCAATGTATTATATACTTTATCTGGTTTTTCAATTGCCTCTAACGTCACTTTCTCATCGTTGTTATGCATATATTGGTAAATCAGTATCGCGTGATCCTGTTCTTCTTTTGCCTGATTCTCATACCAGTTTGCAAATCCATCCAAACCTTTTGTGGAATAGAAATTTGCCATATCAAGATAGAGATATGCAGAATAAAACTCCTTATTAATCTGATCATTTAATAATTCTGAAATTTTTTTGTCCATAATTTTTCCTCCTTATCCTATGCTTTCATTTTCACTAATTTTGTTTTCGATTTGTAGTATATTCTTCCTTATATTTTTTGTCAATTGTTTTTTTCGCAATGATATTTTTTCTTACCCTCTCTTTACAAACAAGCTTTTTTTCGATTTATTTAAGATTCTTTATGGTTTCTTACCTTTTTTGACACGATTCTTTCACATTATATTTATATAATTAATCCATCATCCGATCTTACATCGGATTCACTTAATGAGTTATGACAACTACATTGAGCTACATAAAAGAAGACGGCAGTGGTTTATAGCAGGCTATGAATGATTGCCGGACTTCGCCTAACAATAATTCACATTTACATAAATTCTTTTCTCTACCACCACTCAATGTGCTGGTATAACGATAGCCGGAGACTCATGCTCCGGCTATTGCCATATTTTATCTTTAATTTAATCAAATTCCGGATTAAACGCATAGAAATTCTGTGAATCGAGACTGTCCTGTATCAGACGCAGGCTCTCACCAAATCTCTGGAAATGCACAATCTCTCTTTCACGCAGATAACGAATTGGATCCGCAACTTCCTGGTCTTTGACCAGACGTAAAATATTTTCATAAGTAGATCTCGCTTTTTGTTCCGCTGCCATATCCTCAAATAAATCTGTAATCGGATCCCCTTTCGACTGAAATTCACAGGCATTGAATGGGATTCCTCCTGCTGCCTGCGGCCAAAGTGCCAATGTATGATCTACATAATATTTGTCAAATCCCGACGCTTTGATTTCTTCTGGGGAAAGATCTTTTGTCAACTGATAAATAATCGCACAAATCATCTCCATATGTGCTAACTCTTCCGTTCCGATATCCGTCAACACACCTGCCACATTACGGTTTGACATGGTGTATCTCTGTGAGAGATAACGCATAGAAGCAGATAATTCTCCGTCTGGTCCTCCAAACTGGCTGATAATTACTTGAGCAATTTTTGGATTACACTGTGAAATATTTACTGGATATTGAAGTCTTTTTTCATAATTCCACATAACTTAACATACGCCTCCTTCCCAAGGCCAAGGTTGTGTTGCCCATGTCCAGTGATCCCCGATTTTAGCGCTGTCAATTGTCAATGGACCATATTGGTCTGCATAGGCACGCAATC
>JAAVYC010000038.1 GCA_022790905.1 Lachnospiraceae bacterium
GATTTCTTGGTCCGAAAAAATCGATCTCGATACAAGAAGCGAAGCAGATCACAGATGATATTTTTTCTGTCTGCGACAAAATTAATCCCCACGTGTTGCGTATGATTTATGCGGGACCGGCCAATACTCCAATTGATATGCAATACATTTATCAGAATACGACATGTCAGGGCTATATCGGCGGTTCCACGTTCGAGAGGATTCCGGCGGAGCGGGCGATTTATAATACGATGAAAGCGTTTAAGAGCTATGGAAGTTTTGACGGAAACGATCCCATGGTAAAAATGATCAATGGAAATTGGAACACTGGAGACTACACGGAATTTGTCAAAAAATATATTGAAGAACATTACATGAAAGAGATCCATTTAGGAGATTTGGCGTTGGTTGCTCATGTCTCATCTTCATATCTCAGCACTCGGTTTAAAAAGGAAATGGGGATTTCTTTTACAGAATATCTGGTGACTTATCGGATCAATAAGGCAAAGGAATTATTAAAAAACAGCAATGCGACGTGCAAAGAAGTCGGAGCGGCAGTGGGATATTATGATGATGTGCAGTTTAGTAAAATGTTTAAAAAATATGTGGGTGTTGCACCGGGAATTTATCAAAAAGATAGTGCTCAAAAGCAGAATCGGGTATAAACACAAGAATACATAATCAGAAATATACCATAATAAAATATAAACACAAGAATAGGAAATGTAAATACATTTCACACAAAGAGAAAAAAAGGTAAAATCTTACGTATAGACAAGAGGTTTTACCTTTTTTAATATAGCAAAAATGCAATTTTGTCCCCTTTCACTGGCCGGTGAGAATCAAAAATGAAAGGAGAAAGATAGAGAATGAAAACAATAGCAATTGCGGGTACGTTTGATACAAAAGGAACAGAATTTTTGTATGTAAAGCAGCTGATGGAAAAAATAGGAATTACTCCTTATATGATACATACAGGCGTGTTTGCTCCGACTTTTGAAGTGGACGTGACAAACGCTGAAGTTGCATCCGCAGCAGGATACGATATTGCGAAAATTGTGGAGCGAAAAGACAGGGCAATGGCAACGGAGGCATTATCAAAAGGAATGGAGATCTTAGTTCCAAAGCTTTATCAGGAGGGAAAATTTGACGGTATCATTTCCTTTGGAGGTTCCGGCGGAACTTCTCTTGTGACTCCTGCTATGCGTGCGCTTCCGATTGGCGTTCCAAAACTTATGGTTTCTACAATGGCTTCCGGAAATGTGTCGCAGTATGTCGGCACAAGCGATATCGTGATGATGCCATCTATCGTAGATGTGGCAGGCCTGAATAAAATATCAAAGACGATCTTTAAAAATGCGGTGTTAGCGATTGCCGGAATGGTAGGCGCAGCAGATAAATTAAAAGAAGAACAGGACGACTCAAAACCGATGGTGGCTGCCACAATGTTCGGAGTGACAACTCCTTGTGTAGACCAGGCAAAAGCATATCTGGAAGAAAGAGGATATGAGGTGCTTGTCTTCCATGCAACCGGAACAGGCGGAAAGACAATGGAGACATTGGTCAATGCCGGATTCTTTGAGGGAGTCTTGGATCTGACTACGACAGAGTGGTGTGATGAGATTGTCGGAGGTGTCTTAGCGGCAGGAAGTGCTAGATGTGAGGCGGCAGTAAAATGTGAAGTTCCGCAGGTTGTCTCTGTGGGCGCCTGTGATATGGTGAACTTTGGTCCGATTGACACGGTGCCAAAACAGTTCAGCGAGAGAAATCTGTATAAACACAATCCGACGGTTACTCTGATGAGAACGACAGTATCAGAAAACCAGGAGATAGGATCGATGCTGGCATCGAAATGGAATGAAGCTAAGACGAATATGACAGTATTGCTTCCGGAAAAAGGAGTATCTATGATCGATGCCGATGGACAGCCGTTTGACGGTCCGGAAGAGAGAAAGAGTCTGTTCCGGGCAATTCGGGAGGGAATTGACAATCAGTATGTGGAAATCCTGGATATGGATTGTAATATCAATGACAAAGAATTTGCCGAGACAGCAGCGCAAAAATTGGTAGATTTAATGGAACAAAAAAAGAAATAAAAATGAAATAATAGGAGGAAAAGACGATGTTAAGAAAAACAAGAAGTGAAATCATGGATGACTTTAAGGCGCAGGTATCACAGGGAAAGATTTTGGTAGGTGTAGGTGCCGGAACAGGTATCACAGCAAAATGTAGTGAGAAAGCAGATGTAGATATGCTGATTATTTACAATTCCGGACGTTTTAGAATGGCAGGACGCGGTTCTCTTTCAGGAATCTTATCTTATGGAGATGCAAATGCGATCGTTCAGGAAATGGGACAGGAAGTTCTTCCAATCGTGAAAAAGACACCAGTATTGGCAGGTGTATGTGGAACAGATCCTTTCCGTGTGATGGATATCTTCCTAAAACAGTTAAAAGATCAGGGATTTAACGGAGTGCAGAACTTCCCGACAGTTGGATTGATCGACGGTGTATTCCGTGCAAACTTAGAAGAAACCGGAATGGGATACGGACTCGAAGTTGACATGATCAGAGAAGCTCACAAATTAGATATGCTTACTTGCCCATATGTATTTGATCCAGATCAGGCAAAGGCAATGGCAGAAGCAGGCGCAGATATCTTAGTTGCTCATATGGGACTTACGACTAAGGGTACGATCGGAGCAGAGACAGCTCTGACATTGGATGACTGCTGCGTGAAGATCAGAGATATCATCAAAGCAGGTCGCGAAGTGAATCCAGACATCATGGTAATCTGCCACGGCGGACCGATTGCAGATCCAGAAGATGCGGCATATGTAATCAAAAATGTTCCGGAAATCGACGGTTTCTTCGGTGCATCTTCAATCGAGAGACTCGCATCAGAGAGAGGAATGACAGCACAGGCAGCAGCATTCAAAGCGATTGAAAAATAAAATAGTCAACAAATGAAACAATCATCTTTATAAAGGAGCTGTCGCACTAAATTCTTAGTGCGCAGCTCCTCTCTCCGTGAAAAATATCTAGTTTTTGGAGAAAAGTTCCGTCGCTTTTGTCGCCATGCGCTCGCCATAGGTCAGGAACGTCTCTTCACTTTCCTCTAAACGGCTGCTCAATGCCACCGGTCCTAAATGTATCACCGGTTTTCCGAGGGAGCCTCCTCCTGAATAGGTCATCATTCCGTATAC
>JAAVYC010000039.1 GCA_022790905.1 Lachnospiraceae bacterium
ATCAAGGCGGCAGCAGTCGCCGACTATACGCCAATGCATACGGCGGAAGATAAAATAAAAAAATCAGAAAAAGATTCTGCCTTAGAATTGGAGAGGACAAAAGATATTTTAAAAAGTCTTGGTGAAGCAAAAGAGCGGGGTGAACTTCATGCGTTTTTATGTGGATTTTCCATGGAGACAAAAGACATGTTGGAAAACTCTAAAAAGAAATTGGAAAAGAAAAAAATTGATATGATTGCGGCGAATAATCTAAAGGAAGAGGGCGCTGGTTTTGCAACGGATACAAATCTATTGACTCTAATCACCAAGGAGGGTATCGAAAGATTGCCTTTGGTCAGCAAAGAAGAGGCGGCGAATATTCTCTTGGACAAAATTGTGGCTGCCATGCAATAAAAAAATATTTTTACTGTCTGCGATATTCTTCCCTATTTTTTCATACAATCATCTGCAAAGATGGAAGTATTTGAAAGGGAAGATTCGTATGGCAGGTTCGTCCAAAATCATTTTCCAAAAAGAAACCGAAAAAATAAGGTTGAAAAAAAATGGCTGATATGATAGACTTTTAACAATTTAGGTATGATTATGCAAACAATATGGAAAAACATGAAAGAAGAGAATTCCCCTCTTTTTTTTTGAGAAAATTTAGAAAGGACAGGGTAAAGAATGAAAGCTTTTCTGATTTTAGAAGATGGAACGGTTTTTGAGGGTGTCAGTATTGGTTCGCAAAAAGAGATTATCAGTGAAATCGTATTTAATACATCGATGACCGGGTATCTGGAGGTTTTAACGGATCCATCCTATGCGGGACAGGCAGTTGTGATGACTTATCCGCTGATTGGAAATTACGGAATCACACCGGATATGGAATCGGCAAGACCATGGCCGAACGGATATATTGTGCGTGAACTCTCGAGAATGCCGAGTAATTTTCGCTGTGAAGGTACAATCCAGGATTTTTTGAAAGAATATGACATTCCAGGAATCGCCGGAATTGACACGAGAACTCTGACGAAAATCCTTCGCAATAAAGGTACGATGAATGGAATGATCACTACGAATGAGGGATATCATATCGAGGAAATTATTCCGAAGTTAAAAGCTTACAAAACCGGGAATGTAGTGGAAAAAGTAACTTGTGATGAGAAAAGCGTGTTAAAGGGAAAAGGGAAAAGAGTTGCCCTTTTGGATTTAGGAGCAAAACAAAATATTGCCCGTTCTTTAAATAATAGGGGATGCGAAGTGACGATTTATCCGGCGTATACAAAGGCGGAAGAGATTTTGGCAGAAAAGCCGGACGGAATCATGCTCAGTAATGGCCCTGGGGACCCGAAGGAATGCAGGGATATCATAGAGGAAGTTAGAAAATTGTATGGGTCGGACGTGCCGATTTTCGCCATCTGTTTGGGACATCAGCTTATGGCGCTTGCAACGGGAGCGGACACTTATAAATTAAAATATGGACATCGAGGAGGGAATCATCCGGTAAAGGATTTGGAGACGGGAAGAGTTTATATTTCTTCTCAAAATCATGGATATGCGGTAGACGATCAGGCTTTGGATAAAAAGATAGCTGTTCCGGCATTTACAAATGTGAATGATGGGACAAATGAAGGACTGCGATATATTGGAAAAAATATTTTTACCGTACAATTTCATCCGGAGGCATGTCCGGGACCGCAGGACAGCGCATATTTATTCGATAAGTTTATCACGATGATGGGAGGGAACTAGTAATGCCAAAGAATAAAAAGATCAAAAAAGTATTAGTCATTGGTTCCGGTCCTATCGTGATCGGACAGGCAGCGGAATTTGATTATGCCGGAACACAAGCATGCCGTTCCCTGAAAGAAGAGGGAATTGAGGTAGTACTTGTCAATTCTAATCCGGCTACAATTATGACAGATAAAGAAATTGCAGACGAGGTCTATATTGAGCCTTTGACGGTAAAAGTCTTAGAACAGATTATCTTAAAGGAAGAACCGGACAGTGTGCTCCCGACTCTGGGAGGCCAGGCCGGACTGAATCTGGGAATGGAACTTGCAGAGTCCGGTTTTTTGGAAAAACACGGTGTGCAATTGATCGGAACCACGGCAGAGACTATTTTCAGGGCGGAAGATCGTCAGGCGTTCAAGGAGACGATGGAAAAAATTGGGGAGCCTTGTGCTCCGTCGCTGGTCGTTCACAATGTGGAGGACGGCATTGCTTTTACAAATACGATCGGTTATCCGGTTGTGCTGCGTCCTGCCTATACACTAGGTGGAAGCGGCGGTGGAATTGCACACAATGAGACGGAATTAATTGACACTTTGAAAAACGGGCTGCGCCTTAGCCGTGTCGGAGAGGTGTTAGTAGAGCGCTGTATTGCAGGCTGGAAAGAGATTGAATACGAGGTAATGCGCGATGCAAATGGCAACTGCATTACCGTCTGCAATATGGAAAACATTGATCCGGTGGGAGTCCATACTGGAGACTCCATTGTCGTCGCGCCGTCTCAGACGCTTGGAGATAAAGAGTACCAGATGCTTCGTACCTCTGCCCTAAATATTATATCTGAATTAAATATTACGGGAGGATGTAATGTACAGTATGCTTTGCACCCAACGACATTTGAGTACTGTGTGATTGAGGTGAATCCGCGTGTCAGCCGTTCTTCGGCACTTGCGTCGAAAGCAACGGGGTATCCGATTGCAAAAGTGGCGGCTAAAATTGCGTTGGGATACACATTGGATGAGATTAAGAATGCGATTACCGGCAAAACGTATGCGAGTTTTGAACCGATGCTGGATTACTGTGTGGTTAAAATACCAAGACTTCCGTTTGACAAATTTATCACGGCAAAACGAACATTGACGACGCAGATGAAGGCAACCGGAGAGGTGATGAGTATCTGTACGAATTTTGAGGGAGCCTTGATGAAGGCAATTCGTTCTCTGGAACAGCATGTAGACTCTCTGATGTCCTATGATTTTTCCGAACTTACAGATAAAGAACTTTCCAAACAGTTAGAAATTGTGGATGATCGCAGAATCTGGGTGATTGCAGAAGCGCTCAGAAGAGGCGTATCGTATGAGAAGATCCATGAGGTTACCATGATTGATCTTTGGTTTATCGACAAACTGGCAATTCTTGTGGAGATGGAAAAACGCTTAAGAACAGAAGAATTATCTGTCGAATTATTAAAAGAGGCAAAGCGCATTGAATATCCGGATAACGTCATTGCAAGTCTAACGGGAAGAACAGAGGAAGAGATTCGGGATCTGCGATATAAAAACGGTATCACGGCGGCATTTAAAATAGTAGATACTTGTGCAGCAGAGTTTGAGGCGAGTACGCCATATTATTACTCCTGCTTTGGAAGTGAGGATGAGGCAGTTCAGACAAATCCAGAGAAAAAAGTATTGGTACTCGGTTCCGGACCAATCCGAATCGGACAGGGAATTGAGTTTGACTACTGTTCTGTCCACAGCACCTGGGCCTTTGCAAAAGAAGGATACGAGACGATTATCGTAAACAACAATCCGGAGACGGTATCCACAGATTTTGACGTTGCGGACAAGCTGTATTTTGAGCCGCTGACGCCGGAAGACGTGGAAAATATTGTACGTCTGGAAAAGCCGGATGGAGCCGTGGTACAGTTCGGCGGACAGACAGCGATCAAATTGACGGAAAGCCTGATGAAAATGGGCGTAAAAATTCTCGGAACGAAGGCCGAGGATGTTGATGCCGCTGAGGATCGGGAGTTATTTGATCAGATTTTAGAACAGACAGAGATTCCAAGAGCTGCCGGAGGCACAGTCTTTACGGCTGAGGAAGCGAAAGCTGTTGCGAACCGTCTCGGTTATCCGGTTTTGGTGCGTCCGTCCTATGTGCTTGGCGGACAGGGGATGCAAATTGCCCTGAATGATGAAGAGATTGAGGAATTTATGGAGGTCATCAATCGCTATGCACAGGACCATCCGATTTTAGTAGATAAATATTTGCAGGGAAAAGAGATTGAAGTGGATGCCGTGTGCGACGGTACAGATGTTTTGATTCCCGGTATTATGGAACATATAGAGCGGACAGGCGTCCATTCGGGAGATAGTATTTCCGTCTATCCGGCGCCAACGATTGATGAAAATATTAAGGCAACGATTGTGGAATATACCAAACGACTGGCAAAAGCACTTCATGTCGTTGGGTTGATTAATATTCAATTTATTGTTATGGATGGAGAAGTCTATGTGATTGAGGTGAATCCGCGTTCTTCCAGGACGGTACCTTATATCAGCAAAGTGACAGGAATTCCGATTGTGGACCTTGCCACAAAAGTGATTATCGGCAACACACTAAAGGGAATGGGATATCCAACCGGGCTTGCACCGGAAGCGGAATACATTGCAATTAAGATGCCGGTCTTCTCCTTTGAAAAATTGCGCGGTGCAGAGATCAGCCTTGGACCGGAAATGAAATCCACAGGAGAATGTCTTGGAATTGCGAAGACGTTTAACGAGGCGCTTTACAAAGCATTCTTAGGAGCAGGAGTCATCTTGCCAAAACATAAGCAGATGATTATGACTGTAAAAGATGCGGACAAACCGGAAGCAGCAGAGGTCGCAAAACGTTTTGAAGCGCTGGGATATAAGATTTATGCGACGAGAAGTACGGCAAAATTTTTACAAAAAGAAGGCGTGGATGCGCGACGCGTCAATAAGATCTCTCAGGAGTCTCCAAACGTGATGGACTTGATTTTGGGACATAAGATTGATCTTGTCATAGATACTCCGACCCAGGGGCGTGATAAGAGCAGAGATGGGTTCTTGATTCGCAGGAATGCGATTGAGACTGGGGTACACTGTCTGACTTCTATGGATACTGCGAATGCCCTTGCTTTGAGTCTGGAAAATGCGAGTGAAGAGATGACACTTGTGGATATTGCAAAAGTAAAGAATATTTAGATAGCCGAATTTGTGTTTATAAAAAATTTTTTGTGCAGAGTTGATGAATTTGTGAGATATCTCTCGATTTATCAGCTCTGTTTTTTGATTCGCCATTATCTGAAATGGTCAAGCATTTTTGTAACGCTCATAAGGAAAAAATGGTTAGCAGTTATCCTTGTAGTCTTTTTTCAAATGGAGTCCTATATCCATTGGATGAATGTGGTCGTGCGTGATTGTAATACATATATACATAATTTATTATCTTATTATTTAATTATTCGGCAGATTGTAAAATCGCCTATTCAGTTTTGAAATTCCTATGGTACAATGCTTAGAAAATATATTTTTATGAGGTGGTTATAGATGGATGACTGGAGGAAAATAAGGTCTAAGAATATCATAAATGAGGTTTTAGCAGTAAGTGCAATAATTATCTTTATTGTGATTGGGGTGCGGTGGCAATTAAGTTCGAATACAATATGTGGAAAAATAGATGATAATTTTGCTATGGTTATTTTGCAGATACAGGCAACCGTAGATACATTGACAATCGCAATTATCGCTTTAATTAGCGGAAGTGTATCTGACTCTAATATGGGAATAGCTTTTAGTGATTATTATTTGAATATAAGACCATCGATCTTTAAACAGAAAAGAATTATTGTAAGCTCCATATTATTGCTTGTGATTAACATTGGATTGTATATTGTAGGATGGTATTGCTTGATTTTGTGGATATTGGCAGTAACCGTAGTTCTTATTTTGATGTCTGTAAATGAATTTATTTGATTTTTAATGGAAAGCGGTTGGCAGAAAAAGAAATAAAAGATTATATTAACCATGTCTTGGCAAAAGAATATGATTACAGAAAGAAATATGTCATATGTACGGAGTTTGTTAATGATTGGAAAAATGTAATATCTTCACAAAACAAGGAAGACTATGAATCTTATAAAGCAGTTTTCTTGAACGGAGTGACAGCTTTATTAAATTATAGGACACAGGAAAGTTTGCATGGAATAAAGGAAGTATGCCAAAAGGCTGAGTATTGCTTTTTAAATTCAGAAAATAACATTGTTCGAGAGAATGGAATAGAACTTTTGGAAGAAATATATACTGGATAATATGGAAAAAATCAATTATCAAGAACCATTTAATTTGTTTGATGAAATAGACCAGTATATGGTTGATGCAATAAAAGAGATGTCTCCAGAAAAAGTACAAAAATATGTAAGATGGGATAGTTTTATAGAGTGCATTCAAAGGATAACTCTCTGGATAGGATATGATGAAAACAATTCAAAGGTCTCATTAGACAATACATATTATTTTGCCCGCTGCAGGGCATTACCTTTCAACCCATTATAATGAACGGTATATGGCGTATTGGAAAGTAGTTTTTGGTCATATAAAGCCAATATTCCGGTGGAAAGGACAGAAGACTTTCTGAAAGCTCGATGTATGGTGAAATTCAATTATATATATGGATTTATTGAAAACGGTTTTGATACCTTAATCATAGACAGCTTTTTCTGTGAGGCTATGGCAAATATTTTCCAACTAAAAGAAAAATATGAAATATTATTAGGACTATCGGTGCATTGTTATTTGTATTATTTATCTAAACGGGAAAGTGAAAAAGTTGTAACACCAGAGGTACGAAATTGTGCACAAAAGATTATTTTACATAGAAGTGTAAAAAAAGTATATAAAAGGTTTCTTCAGCAATTTTGCATAGACAGCAATAGTTTGAACAGTGATATGCTGAAGCAGATGACAAAGATGCTAAGGAGATATGAGAGGTTTAATAGTCGGTCAAAATATCTTATCATAGAGAATGTGATAAAAGAATATTATATGTTTATTGTTTTGTATTTGTCTAATATTTATCATATGCCAGGATTGCTCGAAAGAAATTTAGATGATGATACATATTCTGGCTATGTATACGAAAACAAAGCGGAAAACACAAAACAAATGCTGATAGAATTATATACTATAATAGATGATAGGGAAAGCAGCGAACAAGAGATAAAAGTCAATGTTGAGTTAATGTATGATGAATTCTCTGTTTTTGAAAAAAAGAAGTTTAAAGAGAAGCAAATGAAAAAGGCAGTGCAGAACCAAATACAATATATTTGGAATATTGATATAGAAAAGGTTAAAAACTATATCAAACAAATAACAGATGTAAAACTTAGAGAAAAATTTAAGGATATAATTGAGGAGGCTGATAATCAAGGTGAAATAATTGAGATACCGGTACTAACTCTGTTTGACTATACAGATTCGATCAATGAAAGCTGTGTAGATAGTTTTTGCCCTAATATGTATGGCCAGTTCGCGTTAGGGTTAGAATGGATCTTGAAGGAACGGAATGTTCTTGATCAGATGGATAGAATAAAGGATTTTTCAGATGATATGGACTATATGAATTATTTGAAGTCTAACAATCTGGAATTGCTTATAGGTTCAAAATTTGTTTTGGCTAATAAAAATTATAGTATGACCCATGAATTTGAAAAACTCACGGAAAATTGGCATGTTATTTATACGATGCTTATGGAAAACGGGTTAGTCTTAAAAGAGGAAAGTGTTAAAGTATGTATTCACTCAATAGAAGTGACGATTCGTTCTCAAAATATATCAGATGAGAAACTGAACTACAATGAAGATACGGGATTATATACATACTCCATCTATTCGGGCATGCCTATTGATTTTAAGGAACACGAATTGGATGCCTTCTTGCATGATAACAGAAAAGTAATTGAGATTTCTGCAAAAATATCTGTTCAAACGGCAACAGAGAGAGTAGGTACGCTGGTTATGGGAGAAAGGGGAGAATTATGAGGATATGGACAATTTATGAATGGATGGATTGAGCCATGCAATTATGGAAAAGTTTAATAAGCTATTTTTTTGTATAGAGAGCGGTTTTCGAGTATACTAAAGATACACTTATAAGAAAGAGGTGAGTTGTATGAGTCCAGCACAGCAGGCTCTGGATTACCAGAGAGAAATAGATGAAAATCAGAAACAGGTACGGGATATGGTGATGGAAAGCTACCATGACATTGCAGCGGGAAAGGGCCGGGACTGCAACGAATTTTTTGAGGAACTGGAGAAAAGGTATTCCGATGACAGAATATAAGGTGATTACTCTGCCGCTGGCAGAGGAGGATATAGCGGATTAGACAGACTATATTGTTTTTGAACTGAAATCCTCGGAAACTGCAGTTAGTATGGTAAGGGGATTTCGGAAAGTGATAAGCAGTCTCAGCCGGTTTCCACAAAGCCATGAGCTGGATGAAGACGAAGAACTGGCTGCATACGGCATCAGGAAAACATACTATAAGAACTATAAAATTTATTTCTTGATTAACGAGGAAGAGCAGACGGTGTACATATTGAGAGTTTTTCATATGCTGGTTGACAGCAGGGAAAAATATTGAGGGTTTTCAGAACATGATGAGAGCAAAGCCTTTGAGCAGGACAGCTTGGAGGCTTAAATTTTAGGAGGATAAACAGTAGGATGGCAAGCATGGAAGCAGAATTTGCGGAATAAATTATGATAGATTTGGTTACGCAGGGATACAACGGCAAGGATATGCATGAACATTAAAAAAAAGAAATGAGCCAGATACGTCCAGCGATAAAGGCAATGCTTTCCGATGTTAAGAATGTTATTTTGGAAGTGGAATATGTTTCTTATGATGATGTTTTTGGTGGAACGGACGGTGAAAGGGGAATAATTTGAGCTTCGGTTAGAGCAAGGATTTCTATGAAGTTTCGGACTGCAGGAATAAAAGGAGCAGGTGGCAAATATAAAAGGTTAGCCCCTGCTCTTTTTTGTATAAAAAAATGTTCCTGAAATTTTATACAGTAAATAATAGGATGCGCAGCTGCACGCACAGAACAGAGGCTATGTTTGTATAAAAATTAGAATGTGAAAATGCGTAAAGTGCAGTTTTATTCTACTGATTATTTCTGCATGATTCAATGTATTGAAACTGCATCGGCAAATGGATAGCATGAGAATGTATAAATAAACGAATTGGAGGATGAGAAGATGGCTGTAATGTATTGTACCATTATCCAATCAATCACGATAAACTCAGGATTGGGAAATTATGTTCAATTGTACGCGGGGTAAAATTTCTTTTCAATAGTGCAAACCATGTACTGACTTCCCTATCTACCTATCCGTTTCCATTATTCTTTGAAGAGTGGGGGCTTGAGGGGAGAAATGTCACACAAGCGTGGGATAACAAAGGGGATATTCATATCGGAAATGATGTATGGATTGGTTATGAAGCAGTTATTTTAGCAGGCGTGACGATTGGAGATGGAGCGGTGATTGGCGCCCGCGCGGTTGTCACAAAGGATGTGTCGCCCTATACCATTGTGGGAGGTGTTCCTGCAAGGCCAATAAAAAAGCGTTTTTCTGACAAAAAAATAGACCGGTTGCTTCAAATAAAATGGTGGGACTGGTCTGAGGAAAAAATTGCATCGCATGTGAAAGCGATACAATCGGGATCTATAGAATAATGATTTAAAAAGATGAAAAAATTTAATCTGAAAGAAAATTTTTTAGTACAGGCAATTGAAAAATAGTATACTCCTCCTTACAGAGACAATTTTGTGATTTTATCTGTCTGCTATAAGGAGGAATTGTATATTATTGTGGCTGGACAGGCTTTTTATTTCCATGCTCTCTTTCCCATCTTGCCTTTGCCTCGCGAAAACGCCTTGTAATCTCGATAATATGCTCATCCGGATTAAATTGTTTGATGGTATTCTCATCTACAGGGAGGCGATAGTCCATAGTTTTCATGATATCATCAACCTGAAGGTTTTTGAATACTCTCGGATTTTTCAGATCAAAAACAGCATTATTAGAAAATTTCAGCACGAATGGTTGCAGGAAATTAGATGGGTTACTCTCCAAAACCAATGCTTTTTCTCCATTTGAGAGATCAATGCAACTGCCCTGTGGAAGAATCTCGATACATTCTGCTAATGCCGATACAATCGTCGGTTTGTAAAATTCGGGATACTCCATTAAATACTTGACGGCTCGCAATTCGGACTGTGGTTCTACACCATGCCGCATAGCGGTCATATGGTCAAATTTGTCTGCAACGCGCAAAATCAATGTCGCATCGTTCCATGCTATGCGCTGAAGATCCTTGTGATCCTTATGATTGGAAGGATGAATCATCTCTGAAATAATTTTTAATGTCAATTTTGGAAGGTTGAACTCATTGCTCTGCGGATGCAACAGCATCCATGCGCTTTTTTGTGCGGTGCGAAGTCGGTTATAATCGTCACTGTCAATCTCATCAGTATTAGATAATTTATCAATATCTTGATATAGATATCCCATATCATAGAGAAGTGCCGCTTCTACTAGAGCAACCTGTTCTTCTTCGGAATAGTTTAGCTTATGCGATAACATTGCGCATAAAATCGCCGTACATAATCCATGTTTATATACAAAATCCCCGGAACTGCGGATATTTTGGGAAAAAACAATTTTATGATTTAGATTTCCGTATTCCCGCAGAATATTATGGCACAGATCGTAGAGCTTGTCGGGTTGTTTTCCATTTACAATTTTACTCATCTCATCTCTTAGACGGAACATATATACCGTTTGAAATTTTTCAAATTGGATCTCTTCTTCCGAGAGTGGGGGCAGCGGCTCTGCCGGCTCTAAGATATAGATTCCGATAAGAGCAAAGTTGCGAATACTGCTGATTCCTTGGGCTGTTAAATTGGTATTGCGTTCATATAAAAGAACACCGAGGCGGTTGTAGATTGGTTTTGCCAGCCGCATACCCGGTTTTAGATCTTCTGTTTTGACAAATTGCATAATATTTCCCCCCTATTTTACTGTTTGATATTTTTACTATTAGATTAAGATATGAAATAATTTTACCATATTGCAACTTTAAAAACAATTGGTTATAATGAGCCTGATAGGGGTGGAAATATGAAAAGGATGAAAAAGTATCTTTTGATTCTCGGGTTGTGCACGATATCTATCTTAAGTTCTTTTACGACGGTGCATGCGACGGAACAAAAAATTGAAGATACCAAAGAAAAATTAAATGATCTAGAGGAAAAGAAAAAGCAGACGGATCAAAAAGTAGCAGATTTGCAAAGTACCAAAGAAAATCTGAGTGAAGAATTGGGTGAGATGGACGAAGAACTGGTGGAGATCAGTACTTCATTGACAAATCTAGAAAAGAAGATTACAGAAAAACAGAGCAGTATTGCGGAAACAAAAAAGCAGTTAGAAAAGGCGAAGGAAAAGGCAAAAGCAGAAACCCGCCAGCGCTTCATCCACAGAGTTATCCACAATCTCATACAC
>JAAVYC010000040.1 GCA_022790905.1 Lachnospiraceae bacterium
GCCAGGTCATGCCCCGTAGCTTGCTGCGGGTATTTGACTTATGTATTTCCTATCTATTTAATATGATATCACTTTGCTCTCAAACCGTCTAATATAAAAGAAAAACAGCCTGTTATAGATAATATCTATAGCAGACTGCTTTCACATTTTCCCGTTCTCTTATTTTAATTTTGTATTTATTTTATTTATCATATTTTTAAAAACAAGATATTCCACTAGCCATATCACCGCAAATATCGCAGCAAATATTCCAAAATAACTCAGAAATCCCGCAACGCTGTGTTCCATCCAATAGGTGACATAGGAGATTGGCATCATCGCAATCGAACTGATCAGAAAATAAACTCCTGTCTGTTTTACAATACTCCAGTCATCCAATTCCCAGATTATGGAACCCGCCGCAAAAGCCGCACCCAAAAGTCCGCTCAGAACAGTCTGCAAAATAACCGCATTGATTTCATTTCCCGCCCTTTCGATCAACTCAGGCACACAGGGCATATATCCTCCCTCTCCCTTGAAAAAAGAGAATGCAATGGCAATCACATACCCCAGCGCAATTCCAATCGGGACTCCAAGAATTCCCCGCAATAGTGCTTTTATTTTCATTTTTTCACCTCATATTCCCAATAATTTCTTAATTTTTGTAACATATCGCCTTGACACATAAGTAACCGTGTCATTTGACAGCTTCACACAAATAGTCCCCGTGATACTCAAGTCAAAATTTTTCACTCTCTCAAGATTGATGATCTCGGAATTAGAAATACGGACAAATTTACTTTCATCGAGCTGCTCCTCTAATTCATAGAGCCTTGAGCGAATCACATATCTCCCATTTTCTGTAACGGCAAATACTTTACCGGAATTGGCATAAATATGAATCACTTCCTCCTGCTTTAGCATTTCAAATTTGTCGTCTTTAAATCCTGCGATGATTTGAGGAGTATCTTTCGAGAGTTTTTTTAACATATGATTGATCTCCTCTGTCATCTTATCCGTTATAATGATAATCCTGGGCTCTGTGCAGAGACTGTCAATTTTTATCTCAATTTGCATCAGACCACCTCCTTGTTCTCCTGCTCATATTAATCAAAAAAAATTCTCTTGGCAATTGATTTGCAATAGGTGGTCGATTTGGGAATATAAGTGGCCAAATTGGCCTTTTTCATCTAAATTCACAGAGTTCTTTTCGTTGATCTATCTAAACTCCTTTGGAATACGCACGAATTGCATGACAAGTTTTCTCAATGTCTTCGTCTGTATGCGCCGCAGATACAAACATTGCCTCGAACTGAGACGGAGCCAAATAGATTCCCTGATCGAGCATAAACCGGAAATACTCTGCATAGCGCTTCGTATCCGATATAACTGCACTCTGATAGTCATTCACAACACGATCCGTAAAAAAGACACTCAGCAAGGAACCAACCCGATTGACGCAAACCCGCTCTTTCCAGCTTTCTCTCATAGCATCTTCGAGTTGTTTTGCCTTTCTCTCCAATTCCACATAGATTTTTGGATTTTCTTTTAATACCGTCAATGTCGCAATTCCAGCCGTCGTCGCAATCGGATTTCCCGACAGAGTACCCGCCTGATAAACCGAGCCAATCGGCGAGACCGTCTCCATGATTTCCCGTTTTCCGCCGTATACCCCAATTGGCATACCGCCTCCCACTATTTTTCCCAATGTAATTAAATCTGGCGTAATCTGATAATATCCGCTGGCTCCCGAGAGTCCCAGTCGAAATCCCGTAATCACTTCATCAAAAATCAAAAGCGCCTCATTTTCTTCCGTAAGTTCCCGCAAAAATTCCAGATACCCGGATTTTGGCGGCACAACTCCCATATTTGCGGCCACTGGTTCTATCACAACCGCCGCAATTTCCCCTTTATATAACTTGAAAAATCTGCTCACCGACTCTTCATCGTTGTAATCTGCCACTAACGTGTTCTTCGTATAGTCCAACGGCACCCCTGCGCTGTCAGGAACTGCCGTAGTCAGAGCCGCAGAACCCGCTTTTACCAGCAGTCCATCGGAATGACCGTGATAGCAGCCTTTGAATTTTATAATCTTATCCTTTCCCGTATAGCCCCTTGCGACACGGATCGCGCTCATCACCGCCTCTGTCCCGGAACTCACAAGGCGAAGCATCTCCATAGGCGGCAGCAGCTCATGGATCAGCTTAGCCAGTATGGTCTCCTTTTCCGTAGGCGCGCCAAAACTAAGTCCATCCTCACACGCTTTCTGCACCTCTTTTACCACTTGTGGATGGGCATGTCCCAAAATGCCAGGACCCCAGGAACATACATAATCAATGTACTCATTCCCATCTACATCTACAATTTTAGAACCTTTTGCCTGAGAGATAAAACGAGGAGTCTCTGTTACGTTGCCATAAGCACGAACAGGACTGTTCACACCTCCTGGCATCCATCTCCTGGCTTCTTCAAACATTTCTTTTGATTTTTCTTTTTTCATGAAAGACTCTCCTTCAGCCACTCTGCGACATCCAACGCATGATATGTAATAATGATATTGGCTCCTGCCCTTTTCATTGCTGTCATATTCTCCATGACAATACGTTTTTCATCGATAAATCCTTTTTCGGCCGCAGCTTTGACCAGTGCATATTCACCGCTCACATTGTATGTGACAAGCGGCAGCTTAAACCGCAAAGACGCTTCTTTTACTACATCTAAATAGGCAAGCGCCGGCTTAACCATAATCATATCCGCCCCTTCCCAGATATCGGCCTCGATTTCACGCATCGCCTCTCTCCCGTTAGCGCAATCCATCTGATAAGTCTTGCGATCTCCAAATCCCGGTGCCGAATGGGCGGCATCTCGAAACGGCGAATAGTAGGCAGAAGCAAATTTTGCACTATATGCCATAATCGGGATATCAAAAAACCCGGCCCCATCCAACTTTTCCCGTATAAATCCCACACGACCGTCCATCATATCACTCGGTGCGATGATATCCGCTCCGGCGTCAGCAAGGCTCACCGACATCTTTGCCAAAAGCGGCAGCGTCTCGTCATTTAATATTTTTCCGTCCGCGATCAATCCACAGTGTCCATGAGATGTATATTCACATAGACATACATCTACAATCACCAAAATATCGGGATAATTCTTTTTTATGTAACGGACTGCTTCTTGTACCACGCCGTGCTCCCGGTATGCCTCACTTCCCACCTCATCTTTATGCTTCGGGATTCCAAAAAGCAAAACTCCTAAAACTCCACTCTCTTTGACACGGTCCATCTCTTCCTCTAAGCGATCCACCGAATATTGACAGATCCCCGGCATGGATTCCACCGGATTCTTGATATTTTCTCCCTCGATCACAAAAATTGGATAGATCAAATCCTCTGTTTGCACACGATTCTCCCGTACCAGACTTCTCATCTGTTCGCTGACACGCAGTCTTCTAAGTCTGTTTTTCATCAAAATCCTCCTTCTCACAAGCTAAAATTTTTTGTACAATTCCTTCTACCGTATGACAATCTGCTACCACTATCTTTTTTTTCGTTTTAGGCAGCATTTCTCTCAAAACCTTTTTCGTCTGATCTCCAATAGAGACCATCGTTCCCTGGAATTCTTCCCACAGTTTTCTTTTATATAAAAATTCTTTTTTCTCTAAAAATCCTTGTACTCCAAAAGCACTCGCAAAAACCAAATAGTCCAACACCGAAACGCTCTCCCACAAAAGTTCTACGATATTTTCTTCCACTTTCGCCTGATAAATGGATAAATCCTCATATGGAATCCCCGCCTTATCCCAGACCTTTTCCAATTCTTTCGAACCGTTTTTTGCCCGGAGTACACAGATGTGCTCTCCTGCTTTTAACTCTTTCATCAGTCCGACCGCTAACTCTTTCACGGTATAATCCTTCGGTATATAATCCGCCCTAATTCCGTACTCCCAGAGCGCTTTTTTGGTTCCCTCACCGATCACCGCATATTTTAGATGGCCTAGCATACGTCTGTCCATTCCGAGTTCTCGTATCTGTTTAAAAAATTGCTGCACACCATTCGCACTGGTAAAAACCAGCCAGTGAACTGTCCTCCACATAAGATTTTCTTTTCTCCAACGATTTTTTAACGTATCCGTTGGCACAATTTTCAGATGTGGAGCCACAAAAACATTTGCTCCTAATTCTTTCAGAGCCCTTTCGAGCTTTTTTACGATATGGGAGGTCCCTGTCACTCCAATTCTGCAACCGGCAAGAGGTAAACGCTCAGACTGCATGTGATAAGCTGACACTTTACCGACCACAAAGACTGCCGGGGGCCTTACCGCCTCCAATCTCGATAATTCCAGAATTGTATCAAGCGTCCCGTCAATTCTGCGCTGATATATAGTGCTCCCCCGCTCCACGATCGAGACTGGAGTATCGGCCGGCTTCCCATGTTCTAAAAGCTGTCTCACAATCTCTTGCAGATTTCCAACTCCCATTAAAAAAACCAGCGTTCCATCCAACGAGGCGTATTGTTCCAATTGCTCTGTGATTCCCTGTTCTGCCGTATGGCCTGTAATGACATGAAAACTCCTCGCCACTTTTCTGTGTGTCACTGGAATCCCAGCCAAAGCCGGAACCGCAATCGAAGACGTAATGCCCGGTACGACTTCATAAGGGATTCCCTCTTTTTCCAAGGCGAGAATCTCTTCCCCGCCTCTTCCAAACACAAAAGGATCTCCCCCTTTTAGGCGAACTACACGTTTGCCCTCTAAGGATTTTTTTCGTAGCAGACTGTTGATCTTCTCCTGTATACACTGATGGGCACCTTCCCGCTTTCCAACTAAGATCTTTTCACAAGTCTCTGGAACTTCCAATAATAACATTGGATTGATCAGTCTGTCATACAAAAGCACTTCCGCCTGTCCTAAAAGTTCCGCTCCTCTGACGCTCAAAAGCCCTGTATCTCCCGGTCCTGCCCCGATTAAATATACTTTTCCTCTATCTCTTCTCAATTTACGCCGACCTCTTCTAATAACCTGTCCGCAAGCTCCAGACAATCTTCTTTTTTCCCCGAGATATTTCCTCGACGAAACTTCCCCTTTTCTTCCATAAATAAATGAATCTCAATCTCCTCTTTTTCCACTCTAGCATACACTCCGATTGGTTCATGGCAGCCCGCATCGAGCTTTTTTAAAATATAGCGCTCCGTCTTTAATTCGATCTCTGCTTTTTTGTCGCTGCAAGCCGCAAAAAACGCTCTCAGTGTATCCTCTTTTCGCCCCTCTACTGCCACAATTCCCTGTCCGCCTGATGGAACCATCTCTTCACAGGAAAAATAATGGTAAGACAGATCCCCCTCTTTTTCCAATTCGAGACGCTTTAGTCCGGCAGCCGCCAACACAATGCCATCGTAGAGTCCCCGCCTTAACTTTTCGATTCTAGTTGTGACATTTCCGCGCAATAGCTGACATCTTGCGCACATCCTGCTCTCAATCTGCGCCTTGCGTCTTGGGCTGCTCGTCCCAATCACCATTTTTTTCGCGTCATCGAAACAAATTCCTTCTCGCGTAATCAAGACATCTCTGGCATCTGCTCTCTCTGACACCATCCAGATATCCAGGCCATCTGACAGATCTTTTGGCATGTCCTTTGCACTGTGTACGACGACGTCGATTCTATCTTCCAAAATCGCCTCTTCTAATTCCTTGACAAATGCTCCCTTTCCTCCAAATTCTATCAGTGATGTGTAAAGCATTTTATCGCCTTTTGTCTGCATTGGGATAACCTCAAAGACGAAATCCGGATATTTGTCTTTTATTCTTTGCATAACCATCTCGGTCTGCTTCAGCGCTAAAGCGCTCGTCCTCGTTCCAATTCTAATCGTTCTCATCGGCACTCCCTGTTTTGCGACATTTGAAAGCTCCAAAAAAATTTTGTTCAAAATAATTATGAAGCTTATCACAATACTCTCTGTCTTCCTGGATGGGTTCTCCCCTCTCCAATATGACCGTTCTGAGTTCCCACATCTCTTCTAAGAAATCGGCAAGTGATTCCGGAAGGGCCCTGTCGAATTCCTCCCTTATCTTTTTTGCCACTGCCGGACTCTTTCCGCCCGTACTGATGCCGACAACGAGATCTGCCCGCCGCACCAGCGCTGGAAAATAGAAATCGCATTCCCCCGGAAGATCCGCTACATTGACAAGAATCCCTCTCTCCCTGCATAACCCCGCAACCCTGCGGTTACAATCCCCATCGGAAGAAGCCGCAAAAACTAGTCTCATCCCATCCAGATCAGATTTTTCAAATTCTCTCTCCCTAAGCACAAGCCCCGACATTTCTTTTAATTCTGGATGCAGTTTCGGTGCAACCACCGTGATATTTGCCCCATACTCCAATAATGTCTTTACTTTTCGCAATGCCACGTTCCCGCCTCCGATTAC